>LNFJ01000167.1 GCA_001464625.1 Bacteroidia bacterium Ga0077558
CGTATTGGTTACAAAAAAACAATGCTTATTGCATTAGCACTAGTAACAATTATGTGTCTCATTATTCCATCTGTTAGTACATTCTGGATGACAAAGGTTTTATTTGCCACCATCGGAGTGAGCTTTGCACTTATAAAAGTTTCGGTTTTTTCTACGCTTGGCCTGGTGACAAAAGATAAAAAAGAGCACCTGAGCCTGATGAATTTTCTGGAATCATTTTTTATGATTGGCGTACTGGCTGGGTATTTTATTTTTAGTTCGTTTGTAGATAACGACAACCCGGCCTCTACCAGTTGGTTTAAAGTATATTACCTATTAGCTGGTTTAGCATTTATCGCTTTCTTTCTGTTATTAACTACACCCCTTGATGAATCATCTGTAAAACAGGACAGGCAAAAAGAAGCTGTTTCACCCGCCCAGGATTTTATGGCGATGCTAAAACTAATTGCCCTACCGCTGGTATTAGTATTTATCTGCAGCGCCTTCTTTTATGTATTGATTGAGCAAAGTATAATGAGTTGGCTTCCTACATTCAATAATGATGTGCTAAAACTTTCGACCAGTCTGAGTATAAAAATGGCAGGCATACTTTCATTATCTATTGCGGTTGGTCGTTTTTTTGCCGGGATAGTTTTAAAAAAATTAGACTGGTTGTATGTATTAACAGGCTGTCTTGTTTTTGCCAGCATAATTGTGCTAATAACTGTGCCCCTTACAAAAAATGTTAGCGGTATTCCTATCAACAAACTTGGTGACATTCCGATGGCAGCCTTCGCCTTTCCGTTAATTGGATTGTTTTTAGCACCTGTTTATCCAGCTATTAATTCAGTCATACTAAGCAGTCTTCCTAAACATAAGCATGCATCTATGTCAGGACTTATTGTTGTATTTTCTGCGTTGGGCGGCACTACCGGTTCTGTTATAACCGGAAATATATTTGAACATTATGGTGGTCAAACAGCTTTTTACTTTTCGTTAATTCCTATAGCTATTCTAATCATACTTCTCATAATCTTTAAACGATTTTCTACAAAAGCTGCTGCAGAAAATTAACAACAAAACGTTCTTTTTAGTTTTATGTTATATAACGACCCTCTTTTCAAAGATGTGCAACTACAGAAAATCTTTCCTGATGGAAAAACTTTTGTAGACTGTACTCCCAGGCATTCTTTTGAAGAAATAGCAATTAATTACACTCGAGTAAAAGACGAACCTGGATTTAGTCTTACAAATTTTGTTTTAGAAAATTTCAACCTGCCTGTTCCTCATAATTCAAACTATATAAGCGATGTTAGCAAAGGTGTTGTCAACAATATCGAATCTCTCTGGCAAGTGCTTACACGAACGACAAACAAGCTTGAAAGTCACAGCACTTTAATTACACTTCCTTACCCTTACATTGTACCGGGTGGAAGGTTTGGTGAAATTTATTATTGGGATAGTTATTTTACAATGCTTGGGTTACATACATCAGGCAAAGTGGATATGATAGAGCATATGGTTAATAATTTTTCTTTTCTTATTGATACCTACGGTCATATTCCCAATGGAAACAGAGATTATTTTATCAGTCGTTCGCAGCCTCCATTTTATTCGCTAATGATAAAATTGCTGGCAGAATCAAAAGGCAGTGATACACTAATTAAATACCTGCCGCAATTAGAAAAAGAATATCAGTATTGGATGAAAGGCCGAAACGAATTAACTGATAACTACAATGCAACAAACCGGGTAGTAAGAATGCCGGGTGGCGAAATATTAAATCGCTATTGGGATGAATGTGATACCCCAAGGCCTGAATCCTACCGGGAAGATGTAGAGCTTTCTCATCAATCAAACCTGGAAGCGTCTGAATTATTCCGGCATTTGCGGGCGGGAGCTGAGTCTGGCTGGGATTATAGTTGCAGATGGTTTAAAGATTCATCTAATTTTTCAACGATTCACACAACGGAGATAATACCCGTAGATTTAAATTCCTTACTCTATCATCTTGAACAAACAATTGCTGTCGCATATCAACTTTTAACAGAAAAAGATAAGCAAGAACAATTTCTCAAATTAGCCGATGAAAGAAAAAAGGCGATTTTCAAATATTGTTGGAATAATGAAGAAGGCTTCTTCTTTGATTTTGATTTTTCCAAAAACAAACAAAAGAAAATTATTAGTCTTGCAGGTATAGCACCTTTGTTTTTTAACCTTGCTGAAAAAGAACAAGTTAAGAAAGTTAAGCATGTTGTTGAAACTACCTTATTAAAAAATGGCGGTGTAGTTTGCAGCAACTATACTACTGGCCAGCAATGGGATGCTCCTAACGGATGGGCCCCTTTACAATGGATGACCATAATCGGTTTTGAAAACTATGGCTATACCGATATTGCTGCAACTATTGCACAGCGCTGGATAAAACTAAACTCTGATGTCTTTAACCGCACCGGCAAGTTAATGGAGAAATATAATGTTGTTGACACTCACTTAAAAGCTGGTGGCGGTGAATACGAAGGTCAGGATGGTTTTGGCTGGACGAATGGAGTGTTGTTAGCGTTGATTGAGAAGTATGATTCTAAAAAATAAAGTAATTACATTGAAACAGCAACTTACCCATATTGCTTTAGTAGTAAATGAATATGATGAAGCCATTTCATTCTATAGAGATAAATTAGGATTTGATTTAATTGAAGACACCTTTCTATCGGAGATAAAACGCTGGGTAGTAGTAAGGCCCAAGGGCTCTCAGTGCAGCTTATTATTAGCAAAAGCGGTGGGGGAAGAACAGCTTTCACGAATAGGTAATCAAACAGGAGGAAGGGTATTCTTGTTTCTTTATACTGATAATTTTGAAAGAGATTATCAAAACTTGCTTACAAATAATATTGAAATTACAAGACCGCCTTCCAAAGAAAGCTATGGTACCGTGTGTGTATTTAAAGATCTGTATGGCAACCTTTGGGATCTGATTGAACCTACACCGGCTCTAAAATAAAAAAAGAATAAGGCGGAAGTGTAAAGTATTCATGATCATTTTTCACGATGATCTTTTTTTCACTCCAATAGTCGTACAACTTTCCCGGCTTCATTCCATTCTCTTTAAATATATACCAGGTAAGATGCTGGTCTTTATCGCTAAAATTATAAAGGCAATAAACCCTTTTATCTTCCCATGCTCTTAAATATCCTGCAACATGAATATTATGCGGTGTTAGCCAGGTAAGGTTCTTTTTATCTGCTATCACCGCCAACCTTTTTCTAATAGCAATTAATTGTTGTGTGCCAGTAAAAACAGCCTTTTCAACAGAACCGGGTTCATTGAGTTTTTCTTCTTTATCCCAATTAATAACCGGTCTGTGCATCCAGCGGTTATCATAATTTTTACCTTCGTCCTGCAAATAAGAATAATCATTTACTTGAGCCAGTTCATCGCCATAAAAGATCATAGGAATTCCACCCAGAAAAAAACTATGCGCCTGCATCAATAAAATTTTTTGAACCGATTTCTTAATTTCTATTTTATCCCCTATTTCTAATGCCGCTTCCAAACCACACAAAGAAGCTAAAGAACCGCTTATTCTTCCATCGCCAGTTTTTTCGTTTACACTAAACAAAGCACCTCTTGCCGGGGAGCCTTCACAATTTCCCGAATAATAATTTTTTAAAAAATTACGATGCTCAAAAGGATCATATCCTGCTTTCCCAATCATATAATCATCATATCCCAATCCAATATCATCATGACAACGGGTATAAGTGATCCACGAAGTACCGTATGGCTTTTCCAATAAAACATGTTGGGCTGCCATCATTACTCTAATATCTCCAGTTGCTAATGCATCCCATTGTAAAGCCATTTGGGTAGCATTGTAGGCAAAGTCGCATTCCTGAGCCAGTTTATTATCTGTACCAAAATATTTCATGATCTCCTCCGGGGCAACAATTGCTTCGCCCAATAACGCCATACCGGGTGTAGCAATTTGAACACATTGCTTTATTAGCTGCAATAACGTATGTGCCATCGGGAGATTCTGACAAGCCGTTCCTTTTTCTTTCCAGATAAAAGCAGGCGCATCAATTCTTAGGACATCAATACCAAGATTTGCATAATACAAAACCGTGTCAACCATTTCCACCAATACTTTTGGGTTTCTGAAATTCAGATCCCACTGATAGTTATGAAAAACACTCATTACCCATTTGTTACATTCGGGCACCCATGTAAAATTTCCGGGTGCAGCTTCCGGAAAAACTTCAGGCATATGCCTGTCAAACTCATCGGGTTCATGTCTGTCATTAAAGAAATAATAATAATCCTGATACTGATGTTCACCATTTTTAGCCTTTTCAGCCCATTCATGCCGATGAGAGGTATGGTTTAAAACGATATCGAGCATCAGGTACATATTGCGTTGCTGCATTTCTTTTTGCAATTCCAGCAAATCATCGATTGTACCAAATCGCTGGTTCACTTTTCTAAAATCAGAAACTGCATATCCGCCATCACTTTCTCCTTCCGGGCTTTCAAAAACGGGCATGAGATGCAAAAAGTTTACGCCCAGTTTTTCAAAATAATCAAGTTT
>LNFJ01000168.1 GCA_001464625.1 Bacteroidia bacterium Ga0077558
TCCGGAATTGGTATTGGTGCTACCAAGTTACAAGTAATAGCAGCTTATGATGGTTACCATATTGATGCGAGACCTGATTACACAGAGGATGGTGACAAGCTAATAAAAAGCAAGAATAAAAGCTCTATAACCGTTAAAGAAGACAGGGAAGGTTATGCTATTGTTTTCAGCCTCCTGAATAATAAAGTGATTTCCTTTAGCATCTATCCAATTTATGATGATGAAGAGTGAGCAGATCGCCGTATCATTTATTCAAATCCGAAAAGACAATTCAGTGTTATGAAAAAAATAATACTTCTCCTTTTTATTATTGCTGCCAATTGTGCTGCTGCGCAAAAAAACGATTATGTTATCAGCATGAAAGGACTGGGTGCTTTACAACTTGGCATGTCGCAGAATGAAGTAGAAAAATTACTGAATGAAAAATTCATTCTGCCAAACTCCCTGGATACAATCAACAATAATTACCAGGATACAGCTAAACTAAAATATAAAAATATTGATGTGCAGCTTGAATTTGACCGTAGCTATTATGCTCCTTATAAATTTCGAATGCGACTGATTGGGATAAGAGCCAGCAGCACTTTATGTAAAACTGCAACAGGCCTCGGTATCGGAACCGATCAATTAAAAATCATTGCGGCCTATGATAATTACCATGTAAATATCCAACCAGGCTTTTATAGCTATTATGAAACAGAAAAAGGAAAAGGGAAAAGCACACTAACTATTATGGATGATGTAGCTAGTGCAGAAGAATATGGTAAAGATGCTTACACGATGGTGTTTTACCTGCTGAATAAAAAAGTGGTGTCTTTTGAACTAAAGGCCAAATTAAAAGACGAAAGAGAGTAAATGATAGCTTCTATTTTGTTTTAAATTTTGCAATCGCCTTTTTGGTAAAATCACTAAGCACCAAACGTCCACTTATTTTTGCTCTCTCCATCAAAAAATCGCTCCAATGCTCTGTTCCCTGCCAGAATATTTTTTTCATATCTGCCATTGCTTCCGGACTTGAATGAGATAATGTTGTGGCCAACTTCGTTATTGATTCATCCATAGCCTGTACATCAGGATGCAGTTCTGCAAACAATCCTTTTCTTCTTGCCCAATCGGCATTACGCCACATACTTGCATCAATAGCTAATTGAGAAAATTCTGATACTCCTATTTTTCTTTCTACAGCAGGACCAACTACAAAGGGACCAATACCAACAGCCAGCTCACTCAATTTCACATCAGCCCCTTCCGCCGCAATAGCATAATCAACTGCCGCTGCAACACCCACACCGCCCCCTACACATTTACCATGTATGCGACCAATAATAAATTTCGGGCAGGTTCGCATTGCGTTTATAACATTTGCAAAGCCGCTGAAAAAACTCAACCCTTCTTCTTCATTTTGTATAGCCACTAACTCATCAAAGGAAGCACCTGCACAAAATGCTTTTTCACCAGTGGAACGAAGAATTATTACAATCGTATTCGGATCTTCTCCTGCACGGCGAATAGTTGTTGCCAAATCAGCTAACACATGGGCGGGCAATGAATTACTCTGTGGATGAAAAAACTCAACACTTGTTACTCCGTTGTGTGTGGTTGACTTTACATATGCTTCCATAAAAATATTTTAGTCGTTATGAACTTTAATTTCCTGGCCTACTTTTATTATTCCATTGCCCTTGTGCAGCAAGTTCATACCAAATTTTATTTTCTTATCAACTGTTCGATAAGTAGCTAAAGTTTTTGTTGGCTCTTTTCCTGCAATAGCAGTTTCCTGGTTGATAGTAGGAATTGTGCAGCGGCCACAGGTTTTTACTCCGAAAAAATCAATTGTATTAATAGTAAAATGTTTCCAGCAGTCTTCGATGAAAGGAGTGGCTTCTGTAAAAACAATATTCGGTCTAAAACGATTAATTGGAATTGGTTCCTCCAGTTTACTATTCAATTCATCTAACGATGATTGCCCGATAATAAGAAATGGATAGCCATCCGAGAAAGATGTGATCTCATTATTTTCTGCATAGGGAAGTTCTACCATTCTTTTGGTAGTATCCGGCATATAAACCAGTTCGCAATCAACTCCCAGCATTTCATTGAACCATGCATCCATTTCCTGATCATCATAACACCAGGCGTCGCAGGTATCATCCCATATTTGTACCTTTTTGGTACAGTGGCCGGATGTAATAAAAGGAATGGTAATATTTTTTTCGGGGAAATGTTTGTGAGTAATATATAACCCTTCTGGTATTATGGCAGTTTGCAATAACGCCATAGTAGCAGCATCCCGCTGTGTCAAAAACTTTCCGTTCCTGTCAACCAGCATCCACCTTCTGTCATGTTCAAAACCGGTAGCTGTTACTGTTGCTTCGTCCACATTAAAACCGCCAAGCGATTTTACAGGATAGATATACAATGCTGAAACGTAATACATTTTATACTGATTGATTTTTCTTTGCTACCATTGTTAATATTGTTGCCACACCAGTTATCTCATCTGTTTCATCCAAAAACTCTACCAGCCATTTTACAATACCTTTATCAATATCATCACCTCGTTTAAAATCTTCAGGTTTTTCAATAATACGTTTATCATTCGGTAATTTTTCTTTACAGGTGAATCGTATGTACACTTCTGCACCGGGATAAACGGGTTTGGTAAATCGTAATTCATCAATACCATAATTTAACAATACCGGGTTTTTATCATAGCTATCAACAAATAAACCTGCTGCCAAACTCATGATGAAATAGCCATGCGCCACCTGTTGCTCAAACATAGTACCTGTAAAATCTGTTGTTTTGATATGCGCATAAAAATGGTCGCCGCTCAAATCAGCAAACTTGTCTATGTCATCTGACGTAATAACTCGTTTCTCAGTAATGATCTGTTCACCAATTTGGAGCTCTTCAAAATACTTTTTAAAGGGATGCTTGTCCGCTTTTTTTCCAATAGCATTCGGCTGATACACATTGGTGATTGCTGTTATCGTAGTTGGTGAACCTTGCAATGCTGTTCGTTGCAAGTAATGTTTCACTCCCCGCAGACCACCCATTTCTTCTCCACCACCCGCACGGCCCGGGCCACCATGTACTAATAATGGCAATGGCGAACCATGACCGGTACTTTCTTTAGCACATTCATTATTCAACACCAAAATTCTTCCGTGGTGTGATGCTGCGCCAACAACATATTCTTTTGCTTGCTTATAATCTGCAGTAACGATTGTACTGACCAGACTTCCTTTCCCAAGTTTGCTCAATACAATTGCCTCTTCTAGATTTTTGTAAGGCATAATGGTACTTACCGGACCAAACGCTTCTACTTCATGTGCTTCTTTTGCAGCAAAAGGGTTTTCATTCATCAACAATACCGGCGACATAAATGCCCCTTTCTCTGCATCAGCATCAATTACACTCACACTATCTAAAGATCCGTACACAATTTGCGAAGACGCCAATAATTTTTGTATCTGTTCCTTTACTTCATTTCGTTGTGTTTGTCCGGCTAAAGAACCCATTCTTACTGTAGAATTCAACGGATTCCCAATTGCTGTTTGTGATAATGATGAAGCAATTGCCTTCCAGACATCTTCCATTTTATTTTGGGGAACAAATATTCTGCGGATGCCGGTACAACGTTGCCCGGCTTTCAATGTCATTTCCTTCCTGATCTCTTTTACAAAAATGTCCCACTCCGGCATACCGGGTTGCACATCTACTCCCATTACAATACAGTTCAGCGAATCGGCTTCCATATTAAATGGAACATTGTTTTCCAGAATAGCTGCTGTTTTCTTTAGCGTCAATCCAGTTGTTGCACTACCAGTAAATGTTACTATATCTTGCGAAGTAACATGATCAAGCAAATCGCCGGCGCTGCCGCAAATCAATTGCAAACTTCCTTCAGGTAAAATTTTAGAGGCAATAATTTCTTTTACTACTGCTTCCGTTAAATAACTGGTGACCGTTGCTGGTTTTACAATACAAGGCATACCTGCTAGTAGATTCACCGCAATTTTTTCCAGCATTCCCCATACCGGAAAATTAAATGCATTGATATGAATGGCCACCCCCTCTTTGGGAACCAGAATATGCGTTCCCATAAAAGTATTGTTCTTACTAAAATTGTGGCTTTCGCCATCTATGCAAAAAACCTCGTCAGGAAATTTTCTTCGCAGTGATGCGTTGGCAAATAAATTTCCGATACCACCTTCAATATCTACCCAACTATCAGCTTTTGTAGCTCCTGTTTGGTAAGAAATTTTATAAAACAGCTCAAGATGATTGCGAAGATGTATGGCCAATGCTTTCAGCATATTCCCTCTTGCATGAAAAGTCATTTTACGTAAAGCAGGATTACCGACAGTTCTTGCATAATCTGTTATGGCTTTGAAGTCTAGCCCTTTTGTGGTAGCGGCACCAATAGATTCACCTGTTACTGCATTGTACAAAGTCTGTCCTTCTCCATCGCCAGTAATCCAGTTGCCGTTAATATAGTTTCCCAGTTTATTCATAGCAATCATTATAGTTCAACGAAATTACCTGAATTCCAAAAATTATAAGAAGTTAGATTTATAGGAGATAGCAATTATTGCGAAACGTATCTTTGCACACTAAAGAGATTCGTATGAAACAAAATATCCTGTTTAGCGTTCTTATTGCCTGTTTTACAATTACTGCCTGTAATAACTCAAAATCTGATGAAGCGAAGGTTGATCCTTTGCAAGCACAGGCCGATAGTCTCGAAAAACAAGTAGTGGAAGGTCATGATGTGGCCATGCCAAAATCAATGAAAATTCCCAAGCTGCAAAAAGAAGCACAGCGACTGATTGATTCTATTTCAACCTTGCCCGCAAAAGCAAGAGAAGCATCTGCCCCTCTTAGAGCTAAACTGGAAGAATTAGTGAACGAACTCAACTATGCAGACAATGCCATGAACAAATGGATGGCGGAAATAAATTTTGATTCGGCCCTTAACAACCTGGATCTGCGTATTAAATATTTTGCCGATGAAAAGATTAAGGTAGACAAAGTAAAAGAAGCCGTGTTGAACAGTATTGCTAAAGCCGATTCGCTGTTAAAAGCAAAACTTTAACTACTGAGCGGCACAACGCCAAATTGCCGCAGGTGATGCTGTGCATGTTTGTATAATAGTTGCACATTCTGTTCAAAATTCAAATCACCAAAGAAAGGATTGCGGGTAATAAGCAGTGGATTTTTTTCGAAAGCTTCAAAGAAATAAATCAGCTCCTGTTGCAAAGCACCAATAGCAGCCTGTACTGTTTTGTATCGTAATGGAAGTGGCTCTTC
>LNFJ01000169.1 GCA_001464625.1 Bacteroidia bacterium Ga0077558
AAAAACAAGAGAATGTATGCAATGACTACAATTTTGCTGAATAATAAACTTGAGCTGCAGAAAAAGAGCCGGTTACCAATTAATATGGATGAGCGGAATGATTATCTGGGAGATTTTCAATTGGACAATGAAGGGGATCTTGTATTCTGTAAATTCTTACGGGGAAATAATGATAATATTAATAAAGCGGCCTTTATAATAAAACCAGCCTTGTCAGATGAATTGATTTCCAAAGAATTGAATTTGGAGAAAACATGGCTGGATGAAATACATATTAAAGTTGACAACTATAATAAAAGATATTTTATAACTTCTTTTTACTACCAGGAAAAAAGGGGCAATATAGAAGGCTTTTATTTTTATGTATGGGATAAAGTAAACAAACAGCCGCTAATTGAAACTACAAGTGTTTTTTCAGAAGAATTAAGAAAGGAAGCAAGAGGAGATGCTGCGCTTAAGATGGCTTTCAACGATTATTTCATTCGAAATATTATTACCCGAAGAGATGGCGGGTTTATTATTGGCAGCGAAGCTTATTATACCACTTCCCGATTCAATAACTGGAACCGCTGGAATTATTTATACGGCTCACCCTATATGAATTCTTTCAATAATTATTATTACTCTCCTTATTATAATAACTATTGGTGGAACTCCCGCCAGGGAAATAGCGGACAAGCAGTTCGGTATCATGCAGATAATATTACAATTCTGTCTTTCGATAAAAACGGTCAGTTGGAATGGAATAATGTGGTAGGAAAAAGTCAATTTAATGATGAGTCGGACGACCAGCTATCTTACCAGGTAATGAATACCGGCGATCAGCTGCATTTTCTCTTTAACCAACAAGAGAGAAGAAACAACCTGTTATCTGATTTCAGTGTTGCGCCTGATGGTCAACTTACCCGCAATCCTACCTTAAAAAATCTTGATAAAGGGTACGAGTTTATGCCGAAGTATGCTAAACAGGTAAGTGCCCGGCAAATGATCATACCGTGTATGTATCGTAACTATATTTGCTTTGCAAAAATTGAATACAATTAAACGAGCTAATTTGTCCATTATCCGTGACAGGAATATTTAAACAAAAAACTCCGGCTAATATTTTTCTGCTGCTGGTATTAGGAGTGCTTATAAAACTCCCGATGTTTCTTCGGCCGCATATACCAACCATCGATTCCGAAGAAGGTATTTTATTTAATGCACTGTTGAAATTTTTAGGGCCATTTGGCAAATCAAATCCTTCCATTTACCCTATACTTACGTTTCTCTTATTATTTAGCCAGGCAATAATGCTTACCCGGTTTATCAATACGCAGCGGATGATGAGTAAGCCAACTTATTTCCCGGGCATGGCT
>LNFJ01000170.1 GCA_001464625.1 Bacteroidia bacterium Ga0077558
AAAATCTCTTGGTGAAGCGGAAAAATCCCTTTACTTTTAAAACCGAAACTAATTAAACAGCCAAATCAAACTTTATGAGAAAGTTCAATCTACTCTCACTCTTAGCTTTAGCGATTACATTTTTAGCCGTTAGTTGTACGAAAGAAGGTCCTGAAGGTCCTGCTGGTGCAAATGGTGCACAAGGTCCTGCTGGTGTAAATGGTGCAACTGGTGCAACTGGTGCAACTGGTGCAACTGGTCCTGCTGGTGCAACAGGTCCACAAGGTCCTGCTGGTAGTGCTAATGTTATTTATTCATCTTGGACAACAATTACTGCTTTGCAAACTGCAATTCCGGCAGCCGATACAACTCATCCTGATTACCCAGGCGCAATTCGTCGTTGGATTAGACCTGCACCCGGTGTTACACAAGCAATTTTAGACCAAGGTATATTAATCTCTTATTGGAGAATTGGTGGCTCAACTGCAGGTGTTGTGCCTTTACCATACACGTTTTATAGTAGCGTAGCTTCTGCACCAGCAGTAATTGGGCAATGGGGAGCAGTAGGAAAAATTATTTATTTCAGAGCATCACTCGATGGTGCTTCTACTAGTGTAAACTTAAGTGGAGCTGGAGAATTAAGATATGTAATTATTCCCGGTGGCATAGCTGGTGGCCGTGGAAACAATGAAAAAATAGCAGAGATTAATGGACAGCTTTATAGCGAAAGCCAATTAAAAGCAATGTCTTATGCGCAGATTTGCACTTTATTGAAAATTGCACAATAATTTTTCAGATAAATTAGAAAAGCCGTCCCGATATTATCGGGACGGCTTTTCTTTTTACGTCTTTATTTCTGCCTTACTTTGTATTCTTATAAAATGGTTGGATATTCTTTGTGACAAATTCTTATAACAAAAATTAGCACATGAAATATTTTCTTTCTGCAATCTTTCTTTTTTTCTCCATTATATTATTTGCACAACCCCGTGTCATTTCCGGCCCTATGCTTGGCCCGGTAGAATTGCGGGATGCAAAAGTTTGGATAGAAGTTTCGCCGGAAGTAAAAACAGTTTCATTACAGTATTATAAAAAGGGAGAACTTAAAACAACAAAGACTATTAACTATAAAGGTGAATTGGGAAATGATTTCAACCCAATTTATTTTACGGTGGGTGGATTGCACTTTAATACTACTTATCAATACAAAATATGGATAAATGGAAAGCCTACTACAAAAGCTGGCGAGTTTACCACCAAAGATTTATGGCAATGGAGAAAACCCGTTCCTGATTTTAGTTTCTTAACCGGCTCCTGTTCTTATTTTAATGAACCTGTTTTTGATCGTCCCGGAACACCTTATGGAAAAGACTCTTCTATTTTTGAAAGCATGGCCAAAGAGAGACGTAGATTATTACAGTGAATGGGGTTTGTGGTACAGGGCCAGTCATGATAGAGCTACACCTGTGTTACAAAACTTTTTAAAAGCCATGCCCCATTTTGCTACCTGGGATGATCATGATTATGGACCTAATGATATTGGTGGCAATTATATTTTGAAAGAAACCAGCCGCAATGTTTTCAATAAATATTTCTGTAATCCATCTTCCGGCCAAAACGGGCAAGGCATTTACACCATGACCACCTGGGGCGATGCCGATATTTTTATTACAGACAATAGGTGGTGGCGCAGTGCAGATGAAACAAAAGATTCAATCGACGGCAAACCCAATTCGGAAAAAAGAATGTTGGGCAAACAACAAATGGATTGGCTAAAAAATTCTTTGTTGTATAGTTCAGCTACCTTCAAAATAATTACGGTTGGCAGCCAGGTTTTAAATCCTGTTTCTCCTTTTGATAAATGGCGGGATTTTCCGGCAGAGTACGACGACCTGATGAATTTTTTAAAAGAGTACAATATAAATGGTGTTGTATTTCTTACCGGCGACCGGCATCATAGCGAAATAATAAAAGTTGAAAGACCTACCTCCGGAACACATATTTTTGGTGCGGCGGAAAAAAACAATCCGTACAGGGTTTTAGCACTGGATCAAAAACAGAATTATGGAAAGATTTCTTTTACCGGTAAAAGAGGCGAACGAAAAATGACCGTTGAATACCTGGGTATAAAAGGAGAAAAACTGGACGAGTGGAGTATTGCGGAAAATGATTTGAAAACACCGGGTACAAAATAATTTAATCATAAAATAACAAGCATGAAAATTTTAATTTCCTTTTTATTCATCGTTATTTTTTTTGCAGCTTGTAACAATGATAAAAATAAAAACTCAGGGGAAGCTACTGCTGAGCAAACAACAGCCGTAGAAACTGTTAGTTCGCAAGCAGATTCAGCAGCCATAAGAAAAACAATTACCGATTTTTATGACTGGTATTTAGTGAACTGGGAAAAATTTCCAACAACCGGATTATATAAAGGCATTAAAAAAGCAGACATGCCGCCTTATCAAATAGATTGGAAGGCAGTAGAGAAATACCACAACTTTATTAAAGAATCAGTTCCTCAATTGGGCAATACATTTATAGCGGCACAAAAGAAATTCTTTGAGCAATGCGACGAAGAATTTAAAAAAGATACTGAAGGTGAAATACCTTATGGGTTTGATTACGACTGGTACACCAATAGCCAGGAAGAGCCTAAATACTTAATTGATGAAATGAATAATTCACATAACTGGAAAACAGTTGTAAGTGAGGATGATGCAAACGTAGAAGTAATGAGATGGCGGGATGACAATGGACAAAAAATTGAAGAGCCCATCATTAAGTTCGGAATGAAAAGAGAAGCTGGAAAATGGACCATTGCACGGATTGGTGATCCTAATTAATAAGTTTTAGCACAAGTAATGAATTGAGTATGACGATTTATTTTAGTTATGAAAAAGGACAGGTAATCCAGGCATTGCGTTATCATTTTATAAGCAAGCTGGAAATAAAGATTATGCTGATTACAGTAAATGTGTTTGCTATCGGCTCTATTTTATTATATATGTCAGGCATTATTGGCCCGATGCCATTTTTGGTTGGGTCGCTTTTGTGGATAGTGCTGATGGCCAGTTTTTGGTTTTTTCTTCCCGTTGCAGTATATCGCCGGGCAGAAACATTTAAGCATGAATTCAATATGAATTTTAATGACGAAGGATTTACCCTTGGTCATGAGAAAGGTTCAAAAAACTGGCAATGGACCGCATTAAAAAACTACCTGGAAAGTCCTCACTTTTTTCATTTGTATTTCGACAGCCGATCTTTTTTCCTGGTGCCGAAAAGTGGTTGCAAAGATTCGGACGAAGTCTTTGAATTGAGAAAGCTTATAAAATCGAAAGTAAAGAAAGGATAGAAAAATTTCAAACCTGTAGGTGTTTTTTAACTTACAAATTTTTCTCCATTACATAATGCGGAATTGTTACTTCAGTAAATTCATCACCTTTTATTTTATATCCTAGCTTTTCGTAAAAGCCAATGGCATTCTTACGGGCATGCATACTCAGGTTTTTGTAGCCCCTGTCCCGTGCTATTGATTCTGCAAAATTCATTAAAGCCCGACCGATTCCTTTTCCCTGCAGGTTATTTAATACGGCCATTTGCCGAAGCCTGACTGTTGTTGGGTTTTCTTCAACCAGCATACAACAGCCTAAAATATCTTCATCTTCAAAGGCAGCAATAAGCATATTGTCTTTTTCACCCTCCAATTCTTTTTCATCAAAGCCAAGCCCAAGCGGTTTACGCAGCATATCGTCCCGCAGCTTCACCATCTGCTGGTATTCAGGACTACCATGATCAATAATTTTCAAAGCCATAACTAAGTAATTAATTCCAGAGAAATTCAAATTACAAAGAACTTGCAACACTGCCAACGGTTCATTCACCTAATTTAAATGTATTCCAACTGCATATTTTGATGCTATTGCTTAGTTTTCAGTTGGTTGACCCAAAACCGGAAAAAAATGTGTTTCTTGCTTTGATTAGTTCAAAAAGTATATTTTTGCACCCAACAAACAAAACTTTAAGAACATGTCAGACATTGCATCAAGAGTTAAAAAGATCATCGTTGACAAACTGGGTGTTGACGAAGCAGAAGTAACTAACGAAGCTTCTTTCACCAACGACCTGGGCGCCGATTCATTGGATACGGTAGAACTGATCATGGAATTTGAAAAAGAATTCAACATCTCTATTCCGGATGAGCAAGCTGAAACCATCACTACGGTTGGTCAGGCTGTTACTTACCTGGAAGAGCATGCCAAGTAATAGTTGGAATGCATATCCCGCATGAGGTGGGAAAATAAATTACACCGCCTTCCGGCTGTTATGGCACTGAAGGCGGTTTTTCTTTTTTACATTAGTGCAGTTGTATCTTAGCTTAACTGATTTATTTTACGTTTATGGAACTAAAACGGGTTGTCGTTACAGGTATGGGTGCCCTTACACCACTTGGCAATAATGTTCAGGATTATTGGAACGGATTGGTTAATGGTGTGTCAGGCGCCGATATGATTACACTATTCGATGCTTCAAAGTTTCGTACAAAATTTGCCTGCGAAATAAAAAACTTTCAGGCAACTGACTTCCTTGACAGAAAGGAAGCCCGGAAGATTGATCGTTTTACGCAGTTGGCATTGTTTGTTAGCGATCAGGCTATGACTGATGCGGGCCTTACCAGAGATAATATTAACCCCGATAGAGTGGGAGTTGTATTTGCAAGTGGTATAGGTGGATTGATAACTTTCCAGCATGAGGTAACAGATTTTGCAAAAGGTGATGGAACCCCACGTTTCAACCCTTTCTTTATTCCCAAAATGATTTTGGATATAGCTGCCGGGCAAATTAGTATGCGGCACAATCTGCGAGGTCCCAACTTTGCAGTTGTAAGTGCCTGTGCCAGCAGTACCAATGCTATCATGGATGCGTTTAACCTTATCCGTTTGGGTAAATCAGATATTATTTTAACGGGTGGTAGCGAAGCAGTGATCAGCGAAGCTGGTGTGGGGGGCTTCAATGCCATGAAAGCAATGAGTGAAAGAAACGATGATCCCAAAACAGCAAGCCGCCCTTATGATAAAGACCGGGATGGTTTTGTAATGGGTGAAGCTGCAGGTATATTAGTATTGGAAGAACTCGAACATGCAAAAGCAAGAGGTGCTAAAATTTATTGCGAAATAGCTGGTGCAGGTGCTACTGCCGATGCTTACCATATTACCGCTCCGCATCCCGAAGGGTTAGGTGCTACCAATGTAATGCTGGTGGCATTGGAAGATGCAGGAATGAAACCGGATGAAATTGATTATATCAATACCCACGGTACTTCCACGCCAATTGGAGATGGTGCGGAAGTAAAAGCCATCACCAAAGTATTTGGAGAACATGCTTACAAATTAAATATCAGTGCCACTAAATCAATGACAGGGCATTGCCTGGGTGCTGCCGGAGTAATAGAAGCTATTGCCAGTATTAAAGCATTGATGCATGATATTGCCCCTCCCACAATAAATCATTTTACAGACGATCCCGAACTGGATCCGAAACTAAATTTTACATTTAACAAAGCACAGCAGCGGCCTATCAGAGCTGCACTCAGCAATACTTTTGGCTTTGGCGGACATAATGCCTGCGTAATTGTAAAAAAATATCAATAAATAACTAATATCATGGGGCTGTATATAATAATTTTATTGAATTAAATGTTTTAAACAGTAAGGTGAATATTTATTGCAGCTGCAGTTTATCAATTAAACTCTTTTTTTCGTAGCTTACCACCGTGGATTTTTTTAGTTTTTTTTCTGGCAAACTTTCTGGTTCCTCTTTCAAAAAAGAATTGAAGAATATTCTCGGTTTTAAACCGAAGAATGTTTCTTTATATAAAACAGCACTCACACACCGGTCAGTACGGGAAGGTGCTGATGAAAATAATGAAAGATTGGAATACCTGGGGGATGCTGTACTCAGTGCATTGATTGCCGACTACCTTTTTAAACGGTATCCATATAAAGAAGAAGGGTTTTTGACGGAAATGCGCAGTAAGATGGTAAACCGCCAGCAATTAAATGAGATTGCAGTACGGATGGGATTAAAAAAAATTACCCTTTACAATAAAATGGATGGCTCTTTAAAAGTGAGCCAGATATTTGGTAATACATTAGAAGCATTGGTGGGTGCCATTTACCTGGATCATGGCTATAAAAAAGCAAGCAAATGGGTATTAGAGTGTATTATTCTTCCTCATATGTTTATGGATGATTTGGAAAACCTTGAGATCAATCATAAAAACAAACTGTACGGCTGGGCGAATAAAAACGGTAAAGTGCTGGAGTTTGAAACGCTGAATGAAAAATTAGAAAATGGGCGACGTCTGTTTACTGTAGCAGCCGTAGTTGATGGCAGAAATATTGCAGAAGGCAAAGCCTTTAATAAAAAAGATGCATCGCAGATAGCCGCACAAGTAGCCGTAGATAAATTAGGAATTGTAAATGCAGATTCAATAGTAGAAGAATAGTTCCAACAGCAATTTTACTTATACAAACCATAAACCAACCAACATGAAAAAATTCATTGTACTATTTATCGCCGTCACCACTTTTATAGCTTGTAAAGAATCTGTAAAAGGGGAAAATGGCGTAGTATATAAAAACCCTGCTGAGTATAACGACTATATTGTAACCAGGCAAACATCGCTTATAAGCAAAATATTAGAGTTTAGTAAAGTAGCACAAACTGACCTTGAAAAGGCAGACAGTTTGCTTACTATATATGAGAAGCAAACTACTGTATTGATTAATGAGATAAAGGGAATGCCTGCTTACAAAGGGGATTCTTCTTTAAAAAGTGCCGCTCTTAAATCATTTACTTTTTACAAACGGGTATTTAGCGATGATTATAAAAAGCTAATCGAGATTAGAAAAGAAGGGGGTGATCAGACTGAAGAAGGCGTAGCAGAAATGAACCGTATTGTAGAAAATCTAAGCAAAGAAGAGGGGGAATTAGATAAAGTTTTCCAGGGTGCACAACGGGATTTTGCCAGCAAGCATAAGATGCGATTGCAGGAAAATGAAATACAAAAGAAGATTGATAAAATGAACGATGAATAGTAGTAAGCTATTTTCTTTCCATACATAACTCTATCAGCACTCCGTTGGTAGTTTTGGGGTGAAGAAAGCAAACCAATTTATTATCGGCTCCGGGCTTGGGTGTTTCGTTTAGCAAAACAAACCCTTCATTCCGGAGCCTTTCCATTTCTTGTTCAATATCGTCCACTTCAAAAGCAATATGGTGAATGCCTTCGCCTTTCTTGTTTACGAATTTAGCAATTACACCATCCGGGTCAGTACTTTCCAATAGTTCAATTTTAGTGCTGCCAGATCTAAAAAAAGCTGTACTTACCTGCTCGCTTTCAACTGATTCTGTCTTATAGCAAGGGCTGTTCAACAGCTTTTCGAACAGCGGTATTGAGTTTGTAAGGTCTTTAACTGCTATACCAATATGCTCAACTTTTTGCATATAGAATTGTTTGAATTAAAGGCCTTTGCGAAATCGGTAAATTCGGCCAATAGCCCGAAATTACCCCTTTCACTTAGAACCTTTTGGGTTAAATTTGCTATTAGAAACAAAAACGAACAATTACAAGATTATGTTGAATTTCCCGATTTATTTAGACCATAATGCTACTACGCCTTGCGACCCAAGAGTAGTGGATGCAATGATACCTTATTTCACCAATTCCTTTGGAAATGCAGCCAGCCGTAACCACCAATTTGGTTGGCAGGCTGAAGAGGCGGTAGATTATGCAAGAGAGCAAGTTGCAAAATTAATCGGTGCTGATCCAAAAGAAATCATTTTCACTTCGGGTGCTACAGAGGGAGATAATTTGGCAATAAAAGGTGTTTATGAAATGTATGCCAGCAAAGGAAATCACATCATCACCTGCAACATTGAACATAAAGCAGTATTAGATACTTGTAAGCATATCGAAAAAGAAGGTGGCGAAGTAACCTACCTGAAAGTAAAAGATAATGGGTTGATTGATTTGACTGAATTGGAAGCTGCCATCAAACCAACTACTATCCTTATTGCTATCATGTATGCCAATAATGAAATTGGTACTATAATGCCGATGAAAGAAATAAGTGCCATTGCCAAAAAGCATGGAGTACTTGTTTTTAGTGATGCGGTACAGGCAGTTGGTAAAATACCAGTAGATGTAAATAAAGATGGCATAGACCTGATGGCTTTTACCGCACATAAAATGTACGGTCCAAAAGGTGTGGGTGCTTTGTATGTACGCCGTAAAAATCCAAGAGTAAAAGTAACAGCACAAATAGATGGCGGCGGACATGAAAGAGGAATGAGAAGCGGCACATTAAATGTACCCGGCATTGTTGGATTCGGTAAAGCCTG
>LNFJ01000171.1 GCA_001464625.1 Bacteroidia bacterium Ga0077558
ATTGGCTCGGCCATATCCTTTTTTAAAATGAGTGCTGCATAATAAGTACTATCTGTGTGGCGGCGTCCGTCAAAATAATTGAATTCAATAAATTCTATCGTTGCTTCAGACGGCTTTAACTGTTGCTGAATTTCTTTCCAGCCAACTACCTCCTGCAATGTGTTTTTGAACGCTGCAGAATTGCGTACCAATTCTTTTTCGAGCACCGAGGCTTTTTCTGTTATGTCTTTTAAATGTTCCATCGGAACTTCATCCACCCTTGAATACAGTGTGGCTATTTGTTTTTTTAATTCAATCCAGTTGTCATATTTTTTTGACATTGCTGTATCTCCGCTGTTATTAATAACCTGATGCAATTGTTTAGCCGAAG
This sequence comes from Bacteroidia bacterium Ga0077558, assembly GCA_001464625.1. Classification (GTDB taxonomy): domain Bacteria; phylum Bacteroidota; class Bacteroidia; order Chitinophagales; family Chitinophagaceae; genus JJ008. Next base: position 371 of record LNFJ01000171.1, read on the forward strand.
AAAGAATTTGGTTTCTTCGCAAAAGAGAAATTGAATATGGCTGACCTTTATTACCGCTACTTAACTTGTCAAAATAAAAAGAATAGTATTCGCCTTCTGCCCCGGCTATATTATCCAGGAATAATTGTTTTTCATCTTCAGAAGTAAAGGAGAACATCCGGGCTGCTTGTGCATTTTGTGCTTCAAATGCTTTTATATACAATTCGTTTGCCTTTGCAATTTTATTATCCGCCCAGTATACTTTTGCAAGACTTAATGTGTTGCTTGTATAAAATGGGTGCTCTTCACCAAGATTTTTTCTCCATAAATTTCTTGCTTGCAATAAAAATTGTTCCGCCTTATCGTATTTACCAGTAATAAAATACAAGGAACCAAGACTGTTTTTATTGATAGCTATATCTGCTTCAGCCGCATCACCAATTCCTTCAAATAGTTTTCCTGCTTCACTTGCAAGAGCTTCTGCTTCATCAAATTTTCCCATTTCTCTATATAGCTGTGCAATATCACTGCAACTTTGAGCATAGTAATAACCATTAGGAGCTATTTTTTGTCTTATATCTTTTGCTTCGAGATAAAGTGGTTCCGCCTTATCATATTGTTTCATAAAATAATAGAGGTCAGCAAGAATAGTACAACTAAGTGCATAGTCATCATGCTGCTTTGTAAATGCTTCCTCTCTTACTTTTCTTGCTTCGATATACAATGGCTCTGCCTGCTGGAATTTACCCATGTCCCGATAAATATTGGCGAGATTTACACAGCTTATTGCGTAAGTAGCTTTTGGAATTCCTTTTACTCTTCCTCGTATTTCTTTAGCTTCCAATGCCAATGGTTCAGCTTTATCATACTTGCCCAGATTCCAATAGATGGCCGCCAGGTTATTACAACTTTGCGCATAAGCACCATGTTCCTTTGTAAATAATTGTTCCCGGATAGCCCTTGCCTCCAAATGTTGTGCTTCTGCCTTTTCAAATTCACCACTATCGTTATACAAAATTCCTAATGCATTACAACTACCGGCATACTCTCTGCTTTTCTTTGTGTGGAGTTTTTCCCAAATCTCTTTTGCTTCTATATAAAATGTTTCTGCTCTATTGTACTGACGTAGCAGATAATAAATCTGACCAAGAAGGTTTCCGTTGTATGCATAGGTGTCGTTAGATGCACCGTACTTTTTTTTAATTACTTCCCTTGCGTCCAGATAAAAAGGCTCGGCGTCTGCATACTGACTTTTATTAAAATAAAAAAGATTGGCAAGATTGCTGAGGATTTGAATATAAGAATCCGTGTAAACAGAATCTTTTGAAATAAGCTGTTTAGAAAGCGAATAATATTTAATGGCACTGTCTGTATTCTTTTGCACTCTAAACGTATCTGCATTATCCCGGTAATGCTGCCATGACTGAGCCTCCCCTTCCATGAGAAATGAAAATAATGCCAACACTACATATAACAATCTAATGACCATATAATGCATCAAAATTTAAAGACAATCCAAACGCCACTATGTTTTTGCTAATAACCTTAAACAGGTCTTTCTAAATTGGATTGTTTTCAGAGATGGGATGGGTAGTTTCTCCCTTCCTGTTCAATTGTACTTTTGCTACAAAAGGAGATATGCTTTGAAGATAGTAAGAAGAAATGAAGAAGAATAGTTTTTTAGTACCCAGTTACTAAAAATACCCAGAAGTAGGTATTTTAAAAACACTGCCCTGCTACTTTATTTTGGGAAGCACCACCGGTTTTTTCTTAGGTGTCTTTGTCAAATTATAAGCCACACTCAACCTGAAATTTCGGGTTTGTGTAATGCTATAGCTTTCCAAATTGAAATTGGTGCCATAGGTAAATATCCTGCGCTGCTGATTTACAAAGGGGTCAATTACATTTACTGTAACCACCATTTTCTTATTGAAGAATTTTTTCTGCAACCCCATATTCATACTGGTATTCCAACGGGCAAATCCTTGTGGGTTACCAAACCGGTTTACGTTGAAACCGCCTGTAACATTCCATTTATCATTAGGTGCAAAACTGGAATTCACATTAGAAGTAAAAGAACCGCCATTGCGAAACTTTCGAACGGTAATATCAAATGCACTGTATTTACTATATGTATAACTGGCACTAACATTCAATTTTAGTTTTTTGGTGATGGTGACACCATTCCAGCTACTTACTTCATACTCCTTACGGCCACTGATATTTTCCCAGGTTACCTGTGTTTTCCCTTCGGGTAATAGTGTTCTTACCTGACTAAAAATATCCTGAACACTGTTATACCCAACCCCAATGTTTACATAGTATTTGGGCTTTGTTCTTCCTGCTATAAAATCAAAATTATGTGCAGTGGATGCTTCCAGTTTTTCGTTACCGAAACGAACATTGTAAGGGTCAGAAAAATCGATGGTAGGATTTAATTCGCCAATACCAGGTCTTCGGATACTTCTACGATAGGCGAACGTCAGATTGAGTTTATCTCTCCAGGTCTTATTAATGTTGGCAAATGGAAGCCAGGTAACATAATTATTTTTTACATCCCGGCTTTCTTTCAACAATTCAAACCATATATCTGTTTTTTCTACGGATGTTCCGGCAGTGAAACTAAAGTCCTTTCCGAGAATTTGCTTTACGGATACCCGTAGATTACTTACTGTTTGATGAAACCAGAAATCATTACTCAGTAATTCCAGTTTCTCCATGGTGCCTTCCGGCTTCTTTTTGTAAGTGGCATTTACAATAACATGATTGTTGTTTCGGTTAAGTGCTGTACCTAATGACAAAAATGTTTTTTTATTATCCAGCATTTTATCATAGTTAACCCGGACACTATAGTTATTGATGTTTGTATTACTCAATTGCTGCTGCATTGAATCAATACCATTAGGGGTAAAATCAGGGTTGAAAAACTGCTGGTAAAAGAGTCGGTCATTCTGATTAGAAGAAAAGTTATACCCCATAATTATTCGCAACGTTTCACCCAGTTTTCTTTTCCATGTATAGGTTAAGTTAAGGTTGGGGCTATAATTATCACCCTCACTTTGCACCTGCCGCCTGCTCAATCTCCATAACTCATCAAACCGATTAATGTTCTGGTACTCTGTATTATTGCTGTTATCATAACTATTCTGGTTATAATTCAATACCAGGTTAAGGATATTCGTTTTATTGATATCATAATCTATGTTAGCTCTAAAGTTTGGCCGCAGGCTTTTATTAGTGTAGTTGTTGGTGGTATTAAAAAAATTAGAAGAGTCGTTATAAATATTATTACGGATAGAATAGCCATTTCCTTCAAACTCATTATAACCGCCGCCAGCATTAATATTTATTGCGAGGCCTTGTTTGCGATAAGTAAAACTTCCATTCACGGTAGCTTCGCCCCTTGTTCCAGCCGTAACAGAAACCCTTCCACTAATTCCAACTTTGCCTTTTTTCGTAACAATATTTATTACCCCGCCTTGCTCATTGGCATATTGTGGCGGAGGGTTTGTCATTACTTCAATTTTATCAATAGAACTTCCGGGCATTGATTCTAATAAATCCTGCAATTGCTGAAGATTCAATTCAACCGGCTTATCATCTATCAAAATTTTCGGTTCCTTTCCTCTTACCGTTATTTTTCCATCAGGGTCTTTGCCTACAAGTGGCACACTCGTTAATAAATCGCTGGCAGTACTACCTGCTGCAATTGCTGATTCACCTGCATTAAAAGTAATGTTCCCTTCTTTTGATTCTATTAATGGCTTTTCAGCATAAATAATTACCGCTTCTAAATTATCCGTTGCACGGGGCATTAATGAAATATCTGATAAGTTGAAATCAAATCGCTCCATTCGAAAATTAATGCTATCAATAGTAAGTGATTGAAGGCCTATATAACTTATACTTAATTTATAATAGCCGAATTCAATATTTTGAAAGCTAAACTCCCCAGTCTTATCTGTTGAAATTGATTTTATCTTAAGCGTATCAGCAAAAGAAATTAACTGAACGGTAGCTCCTTCCAATGCTTTTTTCTTTTCATCCATCACATTTCCCGTTAATAACCCGGATGCAGGTTTCTCCTGCGCAGTGGCACAAATAAAAAATAACAGGGCTGTTAAAGTGGAGGTGACTCTTTTAAGCATTGGCATTTAGACGCTCAAAGATAGTTTTTACCTGCTCTGCTTTATAAAATTTTGGAACAATGGTAAACACAAACAGTTGTTGGTCAACCATCCATGTTTCGCTGACATACTGTCATAATCTTGGAGTTTTTAGGTATATTTGTCCTCCAAATTTTAAAGAAGAATGCTTGATTACGTGTCGGATAAGGTGCAGGACGAAGGAAGACAAGGTGAAGCGTTTTCACCCGTTTCCAACGACTCACAACTATTTAAGAAACGATTTTACATCGAGAGCTATGGCTGTGCCATGAACTTTGCGGATAGTGAGGTTGTTGCTTCCATCTTAAATAATGAAGGTTTTGGTGCTACCCGCAATCTTGAAGAAGCTGATCTTATTTTTATTAATACATGCTCCATCAGGGAAAAAGCGGAGCTAACCGTTCGTAAACGCCTTACTGAATTTAAGTTGTTGAAGAGAGCCAAAAAAGGAATGTTGATCGGCTTACTCGGATGCATGGCAGAACGATTAAAATCAAAATTATTAGAAGAAGAAAAACTGGTTGATATTGTTGTAGGTCCAGATGCTTACCGCTCATTACCTGCATTAGTAATGGAAGCCGAAAGCGGACAAAAAGCAGTGAATGTTTTATTAAGCCGTGATGAAACTTATGCTGATATTTCTCCGGTAAGATTAAATAGTAACGGCGTAAGTGCTTTTGTAAGTATTATGCGTGGCTGTAATAATATGTGTTCTTTCTGTGTTGTACCATTAACAAGAGGAAGAGAAAGAAGCCGCAGTGCAGAAAGTATTTTTGCGGAGTGTGCCGATTTATTTGAAAGAGGATACAGAGAAGTGACTTTGCTTGGGCAGAATGTTGATAGCTATTATTATTTTGATGAGCAGAATGATTCTTCTATAACTTTTGCGATGCTTTTAGAAAAAGTAGCATTGATATCTCCGCTGCTTAGAGTTCGTTTCTCTACCTCACACCCTAAAGATATTACTGACGAAGTGCTGCATACAATAGCTAAGCATGAAAATATTTGCAAGCATATTCACCTTCCGGTTCAAAGTGGTTCATCAAGAGTGTTGCAATTAATGAATCGTACGTATACAAGAGAATGGTATATGTCAAAAGTGGACAGGATCAAACAAATAATTCCTGACTGTGGAATTACTGCAGATATTATTACCGGTTTTTGTACCGAAGAAGAGCAAGACCACCAGGATACATTGAGCATCATGGAATATGCACAATATGATTATGCCTATATGTATTTCTATTCTGAAAGACCGGGTACATTGGCGCAACGTCGTTATACAGATGATGTACCATTGGAAGTAAAGAAAAGAAGATTGCATGAAGTAGTGCAGAAACAAAACAAATTGTCTCTCGACAGCAATCTGAAAGACATGGGTAAAACATTTAAAATTTTAATAGAAGGCGACAGCAAAAAAAGTGATACAGACTGGGTGGGAAGAAGCTCTCACGGTAAAGTATTTGTTTTCCCCAAAGAAAATTATGAATTAAGCAAAGGTGATTATGTAATGGTGAAAGCAACCCATTGTACACAAGGAACATTATTAGGCACTATCGTTACCAATATATTATAATGGACATTCAATCAATAAAAAATAGATTTGCTATTATCGGCAACTCCCCTGCCCTCAATTATGCATTGCAGGTTGCGGCACAGGTTTCCAATACTGACCTGACTGTTCTTATTAATGGACAAAGTGGGGTGGGTAAAGAAGTTTTCTCTCATATCATTCATTCACTTTCTGCCCGCAAACACAATCCTTTTATTGCTGTTAACTGCGGTGCTATACCAGAAGGAACTATCGACTCTGAATTATTCGGTCATGAAAAAGGATCTTTTACAGGTGCAGCAGATGCAAGAAAAGGATATTTTGAAACGGTTAATGGTGGCACAATTTTCTTAGATGAAATCGGTGAGTTGCCACTGGGTACACAGGCACGACTATTGAGAGTTTTGGAAACTGGCGAGTACATAAGAGTAGGTTCATCAAAAGTGCAAAAAACAGATGTGCGGGTTATCGCAGCAACTAATAAAGATTTATTAGAGTTAGTGCAGTCGGGAAAATTCAGAGAGGATTTGTATTATCGTTTAAGCACTGTTCCTATCCGTGTACCATCATTACATGACAGGCCGGAAGACATTCATATTCTGTTCAGAAAATTTGCTGCAGACTTCGCCACAAAATATAAAACAGGTTCTGTTCAGTTAGATGATGAAGCAAAACAACTGTTAATAAGTTACCCATGGCCCGGGAATGTGCGGGAATTAAAGAATATTGCAGAGCAGATTTCGGTACTGAGTACAGATAAAAATATTACGGCAAAACAACTAAGCAAATTTTTGCAACCTTACTCCGAAAACAGGATGCCTATACTGGCCTCCGCTAATGGAACTGGTTCTGAATTTGCTAATGAAAGAGAGATTCTGTACAAGTTATTTTTTGACATGAAGAAAGATGTTACTGAATTAAAACGGATGTTCCTGGATGTGTTGCAGAATCCAGGCATGGTATCGCAGAACCAGGCTTTCATCAACGAACTGAAAGAATTAAAAAATAATGAAGTCGTTCAGCAGGTTCCCATGTCGATCAGTTCTCATCAACCTCTGCAAACTTCACAACCAGTAATAATGAATAATGATATTCATGACCATGTGGAAGTAGAAGAAAGTTTAAATATTGTAGATAAAGAAAAAGAGCTTATTATTAAAGCGCTGAAAAAACATAAAAGCAAGCGAAAAGATGCAGCACTTGACTTAGGCATCAGCGAACGTACTTTGTACAGGAAACTTAAAGAATACGACATTGAAGAATAATTTAAATAGAAACTACGCTAAACAAAACATCAGCAGGAAAGAAATTTCTTCTCATGCAATTGTTGTGCTTGCTGTTTGTATTTTGTTTACCAGCAGTTGTAATATTTACAAGTTTAACGAAGCCACTATCCCAGTGGATATTAAAACAGTTAAAGTACAATATATAGAAAATAAGGCCCGTTACATCAATCCGCAAATGAGTCCAAAGCTTACTGATAAACTTCGACAAAAAATTATCGGGCAAACAAGATTATCACAAACCAATAGCGATACGGCTGATTGGGATATTAGTGGATACATTACAGATTATAGTTTCAGCACTTCTGCTATCTCCGGACAGCAGGTGGTTAATAACCGCCTTACAGTTGCTGTTCATATTATTCTTATCGATCGAAAAAAAGATGAGAAAAAAGAACATGATGTATCCCGCAGTTTTGAATTTAAGGGGAATCAAACTTTTCAACAGGCAGAAAATTCCCTATCAGATGAAATAATAAGAACCCTTACCGATGAAATTTTCAACCGCCTCTTTTCTAACTGGTAAGTAACCTTTATCTTGAATTTATGAATGGTCAGATTAATCAATTAGTTAAGTCGTTGCTGCAAAAAGATTCGTTGGAGCATTGTAGCCTGGAGGAATTACAAACCTTTGCAGACCGTCATCCGTATTTTGGCGCTGCACAGTTATTGTTGACGAAAAAATTAAAGACAGAAAACTCTGCTCAATACAATGATCAATTACAAAAAACTTTTCTTTTCTTTCATAATCCACTTTGGGTAGAGCAATTATTGAGCGATACAGGACAGGCAGAAATTATTCCTGCAAAAAAAACAGCTGTACCTGAAATAGTTGAAGCAAAAGAAGAGCCTGCTGTGGCATTAAAAAAAAGTATAGTACTAGACAGTGAGCCTATTTTAAAGAAGGAAGAAGCAATTACACCAAATCAAGTTGAAGAAAAGACAGTAACTATATTTGAAGAAGCAAATGATGTAGTAAGCCTTGCCGAACAAAATACGGAAGAGCCTGAGATGAAAATTCCCCAATTAAAAATGGAGCCTTTCGATCCCACCAAAGCAGAACTTACATTTGAACCTTTCCATACGGTTGACTATTTTGCTTCCCAGGGCATCAAATTTAAAGAAGAGGAAAAGCCCCTTGATAAATTTGGTCTTCAGCTTAAAAGCTTTACTTCCTGGCTTAAAACAATGAAAAAGTTGCCGGTTAGCGAAATAGCCGCAGTGGTAGATGGCATTAGTGAGAAAAAAGTTGAAAAACTGGCCGAACACTCTCTGCAACAACGGGAAATTGTAACTGAGGCCATGGCGGAAGTATGGGAAAAGCAGGGTAACAATGCCAAAGCCATTGAGATATACAGCAAATTAAGTTTGCTTGAACCCTCTAAAAGTCCTTATTTTGCAGCGAAAATTGAACGTTTAAAGTAAAAGAATAGACATGACTACGATATTTATTGTGCTAATTGTTTTGGCTTCTGCGATTCTTGGATTAATAGTGTTGGTACAGAACCCAAAAGGTGGCGGATTGGCTGGCAATATTGCTGGTTTCAGCAACCAGTTTATGGGTGTAAAGCAAACGACTGATGTATTGGAAAAAGGCACCTGGATATTTGCAGGTGTTATTGGTCTTTTATGCCTGTTTTCAGTAATGTTTATTTCTAAATCAGCAACAGCTACTTCTGGAAAAGCCAGCGATGCAACAGAAGCTCCTGTTCCTGCCACAAGCCAGCCAACTAATACAGCACCTGTTTTACCGACCACACCAACAACCACACCTGTAGGTCAATAAAAGATTTATACAACATATTTACAGCCCCGACCAACCAGTCGGGGTTTTTTATTTCATACCAAAGTGAATAATTACTAATGCAATTTTTTTGTGAAAAAGGCATTAGTATTACATTTAAATACTGGCACTTACTTTGGTATTAATTTCATTATCAATTATGAAGAAAAAAATAATTATCAGTGTAATTCTTATCACCTTGCTGATCGGTGGTTTTGTTGGTTATAAAATTATCGGCCCATCCGTTTCAGCTCCTGAAGGGAAATATTTTTATATAAAAACAGGTGAGAATATAGAAACCGTAAAAGAGAACCTGGTTAATCAGAATGTTATCAGCAGTGCCTCGTGGTTCAACCGGGTAGCAGGCTGGTTGAAATATAAAAATGTAAAACCTGGACGATATGAAATAAAAAATGGAATAAGTTTACGAAAACTGGTACAGATGCTAAGAAGCGGCAATCAGTCACCTGTAAAAATGGTAATTACCAAGGAAAGAACAAACGAATTATTTGCCGGAAAAATGGGAAAGAAGTTTGATGTAGAATGTGATTCGTTGCAGATGATAAATTTTCTCAACAACAATGATTCGTTGAAAAAATATGGAGTAAATAGTAATACAGCCCTTTCTATAGTAATGCCCTATACCTACTCTATCAACTGGAACAGCACAGCCGATAAAATCTTTCAGCAATTCTATACAGCCTATCAAAAATTCTGGAATGAAGAAAGAAAAGTAAAAGCAGACAGCCTTCGTCTCACACAGTTAGAAGTAATTACACTAGGTTCTATCGTAGAAGAAGAAACCAATAAAAAAGCAGATAAATTTAATATAGCCAGCACTTACCTCAACCGGGTTCGTATTGGCATGAAATTGCAAGCTGACCCAACGGTTAAATTTTCCATGAAGAATTTTGCATTAAAAAGAGTAACCGGAGTTCACTTAAAAACAGATTCGCCCTACAATACATATATGTATGCAGGTATTCCTCCGGGGCCGATCTGCACCCCTTCCATTGAGTCAATTGACGCAGTATTGAATGCACCGAAAACTGAATACTTATACTTTGTTGCCAGTCACAAATTCGATGGCAGCAGCGTTTTCACTACCAATTACAACGATCACCTGAAAGTTGCCCGGTTGTATCAACAAGAGTTAACAAGAAGAATGGACTCATCTAAAAAAGCTAATGCTATAAAATAAATGTCATTCTTTGAGAAAATAGGAAACCGAATTATTGTTGCAACTCCTGCAAAACAAATTATTGACAAAAGCAAGATCATTTCACTTCCCGGCTTTAGGGGTATCCCGTTGTATGATGTAGTAAAGTTTTTCTTTGCCCAGGTAAAAACAGTGGGTATGACGGAAAGAGCTTCTGCTATTTCGTATAATTTATTTATGGCTATTCCGCCTGCCATTATTTTCTTATTTACATTAATTCCGTTTTTACCTATTTCAAAAGAGTTCCAGGAAAGTATGTTCAGCCTTATCCGGGATGTTATCCCCGGTCAAAAAAATAACTCCCCTGTTATAGAATTCTTGCTGGACTTCATCAATAAACCAAGAAACGGATTATTATCATTGGGTTTTATTCTTTCCTTATTTTTCTCCTCCAATGCCATGATGGGTATTATGCGTTCATTCGATAAAAATTATTTGGGATTTAGAAAAAGGAAGGGTTTTCAAAAAAGAGTGGTGGCTTTAAAAGTTACCCTTGTATTATTTGTTTTGGTATGTGCCTCCATTTTACTGTTGATTGGGCAAGGCCAGGTTCTAAAATTCATCGGTATAGAAAGTCCAACCGTTAGAACTATTATCGTTAATGCCCGATGGGTGGTGATTGTTCTACTCTTCTTTGCATCCATATCCTATATTTACCGTCATGCGCCAGCTATTGATAAAAAATGGAGATTAATAAACCCGGGTTCCATACTGGCTAGTTTTTTGATGTTATTAATGACCTTGCTTTTTTCGTGGTGGGTAAGCCGCTTTGGAAACTACAACGAGATATATGGGTCTATAGGAACAGTGTTAATTTTACTCGTATTAATTTTTATTAATTCGTTGGTCTTATTAATTGGCTTTGAATTGAATGTGAGCATTTCCTCACTAAAAAAGATAGCAGACGAACGGAAAGATATCCCCGCAGACGGTGACAACAAGTCCGCTTAATTTCCGAAATTTGGTTACTTCTAAAAAATACAATTATGAAAAAAATACTTTTTGCAGCAGTGCCTGTTTTGGCAATTGCCTTACTTGCACTAAATCCTGTTAGCGACCCATTGTCTATTGGTGCTGCCATTCCCAATGCTGATACGAAAATGAAAGATATCAGCGGAAAAGAACTTTCTTTTAAAGATGCGATGAAGAAAAACGGTTTGTTGGTAATGTTTAGTTGTAATACCTGCCCCGTGGTACATAAATATGAATCCAGAACCGTTGAGATTTGTAAAAAAGCGTTAGACAATAATATCGGGGTGATCTTATTGAACCCCAATGAAGCTTATCGTGAAAAAGGTGATTCGTACGCAGACATGCAGGCATATGCAAAAAAGCTGGGCTACAACTGGGATTATGTGATAGATAATAACTCTGCTATGGCCGATGCTTTTGGAGCTACCAGAACTCCAGAAATTTTCTTGTTCAGCAGTGATGGCAAACTAGCTTATCATGGAGCAATTGATGATAATGCGAACAGTGCTGATGATGCAGTTTCCTATATGAAACCGGCTATCGAAAATCTGAAAGATGGCAAGAAAATAGAACCTGAAAAAACAAAATCTGTAGGCTGTACCATTAAACGTAAAGCGCAGTAATCACACAAAATATTCCCCTTAAAAGCCTGTACAAAAAAAGTACAGGCTTTTTTTATGGAAACTTTATGGAATTTTTTTATGTAAGCATCAAAGCTTTACGAAACCCGATTTTGTTACCAAAAACACAGCTTATGTTATCCCGGCAAACAATCAATCGTATCATCATCCTTGGCTTTATGACTTTAGTTGGCTTTGGACTCGCCAAAGCTATTTACCATCAAAGTGTAATGGGAATTATCCTGGCACTTACAAGCCTTGGTGCTGGAATTTATTTTTTATATATACTGGTAAAAGCCAGGGAAGAAATGGAGATGGAAGCAGAGGAAGCTTAATTTTTTTTCAGTATAGCCTTGATTTCCAGTTTTAGCGTTTCATGGGAGATTTGTTCTTCAAAAAAATTCCGGTAGCCTGTTTTATTGTTTATAAATAAGGTTGCCGGAATTGCTCCCGACCATTTGGCATCTATCTTCGGACAGAAGTAATCCGCATTGGTTTCATCCAGCCAAACCATTGGTGCATCAAATTTTCTTTTCTTAACAAAAGAAGTTATTCCATCAGGGAATGCATCTTTAAAATCGAGGCTTACCAGTAAAATGGTAAGACTGTCTTTTCGATTATCCTTTACTTCCTCCAAAAAATAGGGTATCTCTTCAATACAAGGCATACACCAGGTAGCCCAGAAATTAACTATGAGTGGTGTGTTACTTTCTGCAATTATTTTTTCAAGGTCAGTAATCTTAAAACTCTTTATCTCCTGAGACAAACAAATTGACATTGTAAACAGAAAAGTAATTGCCAATAAAAATTTCTTGGTCACCATAAACCGCAAACTTTAAACTGTGAACTATTCCCCTCTCCCATTATTCTCCCACTCTTTAAACAACTCACTATACCGGACGGCATCTAAACTCTGCTGGTTGTAATGCCCGGCATTGTTCTTTTGGCGAAAAGCTTCATACAACGTAACTGCACATGCCACACTTATATTCAACGATTGAATAATACCTACTTGTGGAATGATAAAATTGCCATCTGCCATTGCTCTTATCTCATCACTTACGCCGCTATGTTCGTTACCAAACACCAATGCAATACTCTTTGTAAAATCAATACTGTGTAAACTTACTGCATCGCTGCTGAGATGAGTAGTTAAAATGGTTGAATAGCGTTTTCGTAGTGCCGCAAAACATTCCTCGGCATTTTCAAAGGGATGAACGGTCAGCCATTTTGCCGCGCTGGATGAACTTTTAGCTCCCCATTTTTTATGACGGGGAATCTTTGTATTCAGGATATAAATATCCTGTACCCCCACCGCATCACAAGTACGCATCACCGCAGAAATGTTATGCGGATCAAATACATTTTCCATTACAATGGCAATATCACCTTGTCGCTTATTTAATACACCTGTAAGCTTATCGTGTCTTTCGGGGGTCATTGAAATTGAAGTTGTTAGCTTATAATAACCGGCAAATTAAGTATATTTATAATTGATGATTTTAAATAAATAAATTTTATGAAATATTCTCCCATTCGTAATTATATTAATGGAAAATTTGTGGCAGCTTCTACTTCTAAAACAATGGAAGTCATTTCGCCATTAGATGGTAATCTATTATCAACCGTTCCCCTGTCAACTGCCAAGGATTTGGATGATGCCGTGAAGTCAGCTAAATCTGTTTTCACAGCCTGGAGCAAAACCCCAATCAAAGAAAGAGTGCAGGTTTTCTTTAAGTATAAAACATTACTGGAAAGAGATCTAAAACAACTCGCCGAACTATGCAGCGAAGAAAACGGAAAAACCTATGGTGAGTCGGTAGCTGAAATAGAAAAATGTATCGAGCTAACTGAATTTGCTACTTCGCTTCCACAATTAGTAACCGGCGAAATATTAGAAGTAAGCAAAGGAGTTGAATGCAGAACAGAACATGTACCATTGGGAGTGGTTGCCTCTATCGTTCCATTCAATTTTCCGGCTATGGTTCCTAACTGGACGATTCCAAATGCGATTGCACTCGGCAATTGTATGATCATTAAACCTTCGGAAAAAGTACCCTTATGTTGCGGCAAACTGGCCGAGTTGCTAAAAGAAGCTGGGTTACCTGATGGCGTTTTCAATATTGTACATGGCGATGTAGAGATTGTAGAAGCTATCTGCGATCATCCGGGTATTGAAGCAGTCTCTTTTGTGGGTTCCACAAAAGTTGCAAAAATTGTTTATCAAAGAGCAACACAAAATTATAAAAGAGCATTAGCCTTAGGTGGCGCAAAAAATCATTTAATGGTATTGCCTGATGCTATTCCGGGAATGACAGCGCAGAATGTTGCAGCCAGTATGAGTGGTTGTGCCGGGCAACGTTGCATGGCAGCTTCCGCTATGATTGGCGTGGGTAATGTGGACAGCATCATTGATAAAATTTGTGAAGAAGCAAGAAAAATTATTCCCGGAGAAAATCTCGGTGCTGTTATCAGTAAAGAAAGCAAAGACCGCATTGAACAATATATCAGCGAAGCTGAAAGAGACGGTGCCAAAATTTTAGTGGATGGTCGCAATACAAAAGTAAAAGGGAAAGAGAACGGTACGTATGTTGGCCCAACGGTTATTGATTATGTAACACCACAAATGAGTGTAGCAAAAGAAGAAATATTCGGCCCTGTTATTTCCATCATGAGAACCAACACCGTTGATGAAGCATTAGCGATTGAAAATGCTAATCCTTATGGCAATGCTGCATCTGTGTTTACGCAAAATGGAGGCATGGCCCGTTATATTATTGACCGTGCCAGTGCCGGTATGATTGGCGTGAATGTGGGTGTACCCGTACCAAGAGAACCCTTCTCCTTCGGCGGCTGGAATGAAAGTAAATTTGGTGTAGGTGATATTACCGGCAAAAGTTCGATTGAATTTTGGACAAAGTTGAAGAAAAGCACTACGAAGTGGAATGCTGAGGCGGGGGTGAATTGGATGAGTTAGTTTTTTGTACCCAGTAGCAGTTTTTCATGGCATCGTCTGTTGCGTCGCATAGTTGTACAGAAGTAGCACGGATGAGCAAATACAAAGTAGAGTCAAATGAACTATAAAAAACTAATTCTATTTATAATACCCGTCTTTGGGATTTATTGTGCTGAAAAAAAAGGCAATAATAAATTAATTAATAACGACTCGGCTATCGTTCAAACTAAAATTAATGTATCAATAAACGAATTAAATGCTTATGATGATATTGACCTATTCAACATTAAAGGAATAGGAAAATTAAAAAACCCAACAACTTATCCTTACATAAAAATCGAGGATCAAAGTAATTTAAAAAAGAGAGTTGTTTATAAACATTCTGCAGAAGACTCTACTGAAAGATTTTATGAAAGAAAAGACAATTATTGGCTGGGATATTATGAGTTCAGAGCAGACTCAGGCTATCATAGGACATATGAGTATATTAAAAAAGATACTATCATACGGTTATTTTATAATGGCTCACATATGAAATCCGGATTTCATTTAGATGATATTTATATTATAGAACGAAGCAAGTGTACCATGTATAGCTATTGGAAAAAAATCGGCCCATTTATGGAACCTGACATTAATAATTTAAATTTGATTAAAGACAAAGTAAATGTTAATGTAACCGAGAACTTCTCAATAAAAAATGGAATTCTTACTATTTATTCCAAATCAATTGACAAAGTTAAAAACCAAGTTTTTGAAAGAGATACATCTTGTTTTAATATCGGTGAACATTCTTGGTTTTGGTTTCAAAGATTCGGGTGGAGTAACAAAGCAAAATGTAATTAACCACTGGGCAAATGCTGAATAGCGAACAGAACCCCGAAGAGTGCGACGCAACAGACGATGATAGTAGTAATATAGCTGGGCTAATAAAAAATAAAATTAGTATGAGTTACATCATCAAATAAGCATCCATGAAAAATAAATTTCTTATCGCCGTTCTGTTACTAGCAACCGGCGAATGTTACAACCAGTCACCCGTAGATGTTGTAGAAACAACATTGAAAGTGAATATACTTGGTGAGGAAATTTTTTATTTGGGTTTTGCTGCTGGCGATAAACTTATTTTCTCTTTTGAGGAAGCAAATGGAAAAGAACTGAAAGAAGTAGAAATTACTGAAATGCCTTCCACTTCAAAATTCATTGCTTACAAAACGGCAATGATAAAAAACAAACAAATCAATGTTCAAAAAACAGGCATTTATAAGTTCAGATTTACAAATTCGGCTGGTATAAGTGCCAAAATTTGCAAATATAAAATACAACGTATTCCGGCCAGTGCGGCTACACAGGTTTTTAATACCACCGTTTTTACACATGTTGTTAATGATACTACCTACACTACAGAAGATGATGCTGAGTTAACAAGGACAGATACTGTATTCAGTAATTTTCAGGATCGAACAGTGAAAGTAGGTTCGGCTTCTGCTCCCGGTGCAAATAAAACCACCTTTAATTTTCTAATCAATGAAAATGTGATTGCATGGAGTTACTATATACATGTGAACCAAGCTGGCCAAAAACCTTTTGATGAAGCTAACAAGCAAATAAGCATTGAGTCAAAATCCATTATTAATAAATTTCCGAACTACAATGTACTTGGCGCAGTTGCAATAGGCAAACCGGTGTTGATAAACAAACTGCAGGAAGGTGAAGACGTTGCTTACTGGATAATGGAAGGGGAAAATGAAGCATTGTTTAAAAGCGGTGGACAATTTCGCTTTATCAAAAAAGGAAAAGCGGTCAATGATTATTCCCGCATGGAACCACGAAAAGGAAGTCTATACTTCTGTTTTTTGAACGACAATCCGACAGAGGCAGTTACAGTAACAGTTAAAATAACAACCGTACAGGTAAACGAAGCCATGGAAATAAAACCTACAAAAAGAATGATCATTAAACCAAGAACGGAAATGTATTTGAAAAATTAAAAACATTGTATGCAAACAAAAATAATTTCAGAAGCGGGGGAAGTAATTCAGGATAATCTTGATTACACCTTATTCTCCTGGAGCAAACAAAAAGGCATTGCCCCCATCGCAGTTAAACATGCCGAAGGTGTGTATCTCTACGACTACGATGACAAACGTTATATTGATTTCTCTTCGGGATTAATGAATGTAAATATCGGGCATGGAAACCAACGAATAACAGATGCGGTGGTAAAACAGATGCAGGAAGTGAGTTATGTAACGCCGAGTTGTATAACAAAAGTGCGGGGTGAGTTGGGCAAGAAGCTGGCAGCAATTTGCCCCGCTGATTTGAATAAGGCCTTTTTTACCTTATGTGGCGCTACGTCGATAGAAAATGGAATAAAGCTGGCGAGATTATACACAGGTCGTCATAAAATATTAACCCGTTATCAATCTTATCATGGTGCATCGTATGGTGCCATGAGTGCAAGTGGCGACCCACGACGTATTCCGATGGATGCGCAACAAGCTCCCAACTTTGTGCATTTCGATTTACCCTATTTATACCGCTGGGAATATGGCGAAGAAAATTTGTTGAAAGAATCCGTTGCATCATTGGAAAGAGTAATTGCGTATGAAGGTGCTGGAAATATTGCTGCCATCTTATTAGAAGGTGAATCTGGTTCATCCGGTTGTTTGCAATATCCGGTTGGGTATTTAAAAGCGGTAAGAGAAATCTGCAACAAGCATGGCATCTTATTAATCATGGATGAAGTGATGAGTGGTTTTGGACGAACTGGCAAATGGTTTGGTTTTGAAAATCATGGTATTGTTCCGGATATGATTGCCATGGCAAAGGGATTAACCTGTGGCTATTTGCCTTTTGGCTGTTTAATGGTAAGTGATAAAATCGCTGCAAAGTATGATGATGCAATGTTGCCGCTAGGCCTCACCTACTCTGCTCATCCTGTAAGCTGTGCTGCTGCATTGGAAACATTAAAAATTTATCAAGACGAAGGGCTCATTGAGAATTGTGTAGCAATGAGCAAGTATGTAAACGAAGAAGTTGAAAAATTAAAACAAAAGCATCCCAGCATTGGTGATTTTAGAAATACGGGTTTATTAGGTTGTATTGAATTAGTGAAGAATAAAACCACCAAAGAACCAATGGCTCCTTTCAATGCCAAGCCGGATGAAATGGCAGTGATGAATAAAGTGGCTGCGAAGATCAAAGATTTAGGCATGTACACTTTTGTACGCTGGAGCTATATATTTATTGCACCACCGCTGTGTGTAACGAAAGAACAGATTGAAGAAGGGTTGAAAATTATTAGTGAGGCGATTTTGATTGCCGATGAACATGTAGTTGCTTAGTTCAACCCCTACGGGGTTGAAAAGTCACATGAGAAGATGTTTGTTATAAATATTTGTCTCCTATAGAGACAAATCAGCCAAAGGGCAAGAGTTGTTTAATGCCGGAAATTATAGCTCCATAAGTGAGTTTTAAAAAAAGAATGCCGGGTCTCTTGAAATTAGAAGCTGCTAAAAGATATTAATTTATATCGAATTATAACTCCGTAGGAGTTGACTGTTTATAGAAACATTACAAAGCGGACGCCGACTCCGTAGGAGTCGAATAATTATAAAAGATGCCAAATACATACACACAATTATACATCCAATTTGTATTTGCTGTTAAATGGCGGGAAAGTCTTATTCAAACAGCATGGAAAGATGAATTGTATAAATACATCACAGGCATTGTTCAAAATAATAAAAGTAAAATGCTGGCGATAAATGGGATGTCTGACCATATTCACATTTTCATTGGTTACAAACCTTCTGTTCCAATTCCAAATTTAATAAAAGACATTAAAGTCGCCAGCAGTTTATGGATTAATGAAAGAAAACTGGCTATTGGAAAATTTAACTGGCAAGAAGGCTATGGTGCTTTCTCATATCGGTTACGGGATATTGACGAAATATGTAAATACATTCAAAATCAGGAATTACATCATCATAAGAAGACTTTCAGGGAAGAATATATTGAGCTTTTAAAAGATTTTTCGGTAGAATACGAAGAAAAATATTTGTTTGAATTTTTCGATAATGTAAATTCAACTCCTACGGAGTTGGGGAAACTTATTTAAACAATAATCTATAATGATTTGTCCCTTACGGAGATTATTGAACCCGAAAATTTTTAAAATACTGAATGAGAAAGGATAGCATCAAAATATCGGAGTCTGAGAACCCTCCTTCGGAGGGCAGGGAGGCCTCGTCCTCTCTCATCAACGAAGACCTCGCCCCTGTTCCACCTTCCAAACGAACATGGGGTACCTGGAACTATGCAGCTTTATGGATCAGTATGAGTCTTTGCATTCCTACTTATACCATGGCCAGCTCCATGATAAATAATGGAATGAGCTGGTGGCAGGCAGTGCTGACAATTTTTATTGGTAATGCAATTGTATTAGTACCTATGTTATTGAACGGACATGCAGGTGCTAAGTATGGAATACCCTTTCCTGTTTTTGCAAGAGCAAGTTTTGGAATAAAGGGTGCGAACATTCCGGCGATGTTGCGGGCAATAGTAGCTTGTGGTTGGTTTGGTATTCAAACATGGATTGGCGGCGAATCACTCTATCATTTAATAAGAACCTGGAACCCATCGTTGGCAGAAATTGACACGACTTCTCTTTTTCCACAAGCATTACCTATGGTATGCTTCGGCATTTTTTGGTTGCTGAATATGTTTATCATTTACAAAGGAGTAGAAAGCATTCGAAAATTATTGGTATTTAAAGCAATCTTTCTACCTATTGCAGCCATTGCATTATTTTGTTGGGCAGTTATTGCAGCAAAGGGTTTAGGGCCGATATTACGAGAGCCATCAAAATTTACCGATAGTGCATCGTTCTTTAAATTTTTCTTTCCGGCATTAACAGCAGTAGTTGGTTTTTGGGCAACCCTTTCATTAAACATTCCTGACTTTACCCGATACTCAAAAAATCAGAAAGCACATATCAAAGGTCAGGCAATCGGTCTCCCTCCTTCTATGACACTATTTGCATTTGTTGGAGTGGTTGTCACTTCTGCATCAGCCATTATCTATGGAAGTCCGGAATGGGATCCGGTGAAATTGGCGAGTCATTTCAACAGTAAACTGATGGTAACATTTGCTATGATCGGAATTATCATTTCCACCTTAGCAACTAATATTGCTGCAAACATTGTAAGTCCTGCCAATGATTTTTCCAATTTATCTCCTTCAAAAATAAATTTCAAAACTGGCGGCTATATCACCGGCATAATCGGAATATTAATTTTCCCCTGGAAGTTAATGGCCGACCCCAATGGCTACATCTTTACCTGGCTTATTGCTTATTCAAGTTTACTCGGTCCTATAGGCGGCATCATGATTGTTGATTATTATTTCATTCGAAAAAAAGAATTGGTTGTTGATGAGTTGTATCAACACACAGGCCGTTATAAATTTTCCAATGGATTCAATCCAATTGCCATCATTGCATTATTGACTGGAATTTTACCGAATGTGCCGGGCTTTCTATTGAATATAAAAGTTGTAGGTGCCGATGCGATGCCGACATGGATAAATGAATTATATCATTATGCATGGTTCGTTGGATTTTTTGTAAGTGGTTTAGTATATTGGATATTAATGAAAAACAGAAATTATGTTGTATGATAAATTTTGAATGCTGAATGGCTTTGACTCATTCAATATTCATCATTCAACATTCAACATTTAAAATAATAAGAAATGAGTATTCTAATAAAAAACGGAAGGATTGTTACAGCTACCGATGATTATGTAGCTGATATTCTTATCGATGGAGAAACCATAAAAGCCATCGGTAAAGATTTAGCTGTTAAAGCCAATAAAGAAATTGATGCCACCGGCAAATTAATTTTCCCTGGCGGTATCGACCCACATGTGCATTTAGACATGCCTTTCATGGGCACTTACAGCAGCGATAATTATGAGACCGGCACAAGAGCAGCTTTGTTCGGTGGCACTACGATGGTGATTGATTTCATTTTACAGAAACAGGGCAACTCCCTTCGTTCTGCGCTGGAAGAATGGAAAGGAAGAAGTGATAATAATTGTGTGGGTGATTACAGTTTCCACATGGCTGTTACAGATTTTAATGACGATACAAAAAAAGAAATTCAGGAGATGATTGAGAAGGAAGGCATCACTTCTTTCAAAACATTTATGGCCTACAAAGGTGCTCTGATGATTGATGACCGGCAGATGATTGGACTAATGGAAGAAGTAAAGAAACATGGTGGCTTAATAAATGTACATGCGACTAATGGAGATATGATTGACTACTTAATTGCCAAACACCGTGGCGAAGGAAAACTATCTCCGTTGTATCATTATCTCTCTCAACCAGATGTTACTGAAGCGGAAGCATCCGAACGTTTTGTTGACATGAGTAACTATACTGGCTGTCCCGGTTACATTGTCCATCTTACCTGTGAAGGTGCATTGAATGCTGTTCGCAATGCAACGAAAAGAAATCAAAAAGTATTTGTAGAAACCTGTATACAATATTTAATCCTTGATGCTTCGCTGTATGAAAAGGAAGATGGAGCCAAATGGGTAATGAGTCCGCCGCTCAGAGAAAAGAAAGACCAGGCAACACTATGGGCGGGAATCAATCAAGGCCTGGTGCAGGTGGTTGCCACCGACCACTGCCCTTTTATGTGGGAGCAAAAATTAATGGGCAAGGATGATTTCTCTAAAATTCCTAACGGTCATCCTGCCATTGAAAACAGGATGGAATTATTATATAGCGAAGGAGTACACAAAGGAAAAATTACGTTGAATAAATATGTAGAAGTAGCTTGTACCAATCCTGCAAAAATCTTCGGCATGTTTCCACAAAAAGGAACTATTGCAGTGGGAAGTGATGCTGATATCGTCATCTTCGACCCGAGTGAGAAACATACATTGTCAGCAAAAACTCATCACATGAATGTTGATTATAGCGGCTATGAAGGATGGGAACTAACCGGAAAAGTGAAAACTGTTTTATTGAGAGGACAGGTTGCTATTGAAAATAATAATTGTGTAATCGAAAAAGGTTTTGGTAAATTCATAAAGAGAAATAAAGTTTCTTCGATAGTTTAGAATTAAGAGTTTAGAGTTATGAGTAATACCCAAAAAAGTGAAAGTATTATTGCAAATAAAGCTTATTCATTTGCTTTAGAAATTATAGCTCTTTATAAACAATTAATTTCTGAAAAGAAAGAGTTTGTATTATCAAAACAGATACTTCGTTCTGGAACTTCAATCGGGGCAAATGTGAACGAAGCCTTGTCGGCTCAATCTAAACGGGATTTTGTACACAAACTCAGTATTTCATTAAAAGAAGCCAGAGAAACAAACTAATGGTTAAATTTATTAAAGGACAGTGATTATATTAATGAAGCATTGTTTAACAAACTAAACGAAAAGTGCAGTGAAATAAATAAAATTTTAAGCAGTATAATTCTTACAACAAAACAAAAGTATTTTACTACAAAGCCTAATTCTTAACTCTTAATTCTAAACTCTCAACTCTATAAAATGCCAAGAATCATCAAATCAGGTCTCATTCAAATGTCTTTGCCAAAAACAGAAGGCGAAGGAACGATTGCAGAAATTAAAGAAGCAATGGTACAAAAACATATTCCGCTAATTGAAGAAGCGGGAAAGAAAGGTGTGCAGATACTCTGCTTCCAGGAAATTTTCAATACACCATACTTCTGTCCCGGTCAAGATAAAGCCTGGTACGAAAGTGCAGAAACTGTCCCGGGCCCAACAATAGAAAGGATGCAGGAATATGCGAAGAAATATAATATGGTGATGATTGTGCCAGTATATGAAAAAGAACAGGCTGGCGTTTTATATAATACAGCTGCCGTCATAGACGCTGACGGAACATATTTAGGCAAGTATAGAAAAAATCATATCCCACATACTTCAGGTTTCTGGGAAAAGTTTTTCTTTAAACCCGGCAACTTAGGCTATCCTGTTTTTCAAACCAAGTATGCAAAGGTTGGTGTATACATTTGCTACGACCGTCACTTTCCCGATGGTGCCAGATGTTTGGGATTGAATGGTGCTGAGATAGTTTATAACCCTTCGGCAACGGTAGCTGGTCTATCTCAATACTTATGGAAATTGGAACAACCTGCTCATGCAGCAGCTAATGGATATTTCATGGGTTGCATCAACAGGGTTGGTGAAGAAAAACCCTGGAACCTCGGTAAGTTTTACGGCACTTCTTATTTCGTTGATCCAAGAGGACAAATTTTTGCACAGGCCTCAGAAGATAATGATGAACTACTGATTGCAGATTTTGATTTGGATATGATTGAACAAGTAAGAAATGTGTGGCAATTTTTCAGAGACAGAAGACCGGAGACTTATGGCAAGCTTACTGAATTATGATGAATGTTGAATGATAAATGGTTTTCATTCAACTTTCAAAATTAAACATTCAACATAATGATTAAAAAGAACAGGTTATCCAGTGAGCAGTATGCTGAAAATTTTAGCGACATTCACCCGCCGTATGAAAACATAACAGCGGCCAAAGTGGATGCGAATCGTTGTTTGTTTTGCTATGATGCACCTTGTATGAAGAGTTGTCCCACCAGCATTGATGTACCAAAATTCATTAAACAAATTGCAACAGAGAATATAAAAGGTTCTGCTAAAACAATTTTCTCTTCCAATATTATGGGAGCAGGTTGCAGCAAGGTTTGCCCCGTAGAAAAATTATGTGAAGGGGCTTGTGTATATAATTTACTGGAAGAAGAACCGATTCCCATTGCGAAATTGCAACGCTATTCTACAGAGAAAGCAATGGAGAATAAATGGCAGTTGTTTCAACGTAAAGCATCAACAGGTAAGAAAGTAGCCATTGTTGGTGCAGGCCCTGCCGGACTAAGCTGTGCTCATACATTATCAAAAGAAGGTATAGATATAACGATTTACGAAAAGGAAAGTAAAGGCGGTGGCCTAATGACTTATGGAATTGCTGCCTATAAAGTAACACCGCAGTTTTGCGAAGATGAAGTGAACTATATTCTATCTATTGGTGGAATAGAAGTTAAATACAACCAGGAATTAGGAAGAGATATCACACTGGCTCAATTGAAAAAAGAATACGATGCAGTTTATCTCGGCATTGGTGTTGGTGTAGCCCGGCAATTAGATATTCCGGGAGAAAAACTGGAAGGTGTTGTTGATGCTATTCAGTTTATCTATGATATCAGAGACAAAGGTTATCCATCCGTTCCTGTTGGCGATAAAGTAGCTGTGATCGGCATGGGCATGACCGCCATTGATGCAGCTACACAAGCCAAACGATTAGGTGCAAAAGAAGTAACCATGTTGTACAGAAGAACCGAAGCCGAAATGCCCTGCACAAAACATGAATTGGATATAGCTATGTTAGATGGCTGTAAAATCATCTGGCTAGCTGCACCGAAAGAAGTGAAAGGCTTGGATGGAAAAGTAACTGAGCTTGTATATAGTAAAATGCAATTAGGCGAACCCGATGCAAGCGGTCGCCGCTCCCCTGTTGATACGGGAGAAACATTTTCATTGGAAGTAGATATGGTTATCAAAGCAGCAGGACAAACGCCGTTTGAAAATTTAATTGCTGAATTAAAAATCGCAAATTCAAAAGGGAAAATTATTATTGACAATAATTGCGCAACCAATATTCAAGGAGTATTAGCTGGTGGCGATGCAGTGAATGGTGGTAAGGAAGTAGTGGATGCCGTTCAGGCGGGAAAAGATGGGGCGAAGGCGATACTAAAATTTCTTGGATTTAACATGTGATTGGTGCTATTACCTGACCCACCCCTTTTGGAAAGTTCTTTATTAATAAAAACTGCGGCCCCTCCCGGGAGGGGATGAAGCTCACTTAAATTTAGCAGCAAAGAAGCCATGTACTATAAGGTACATCCCCTCCTCGGAGGGGCGGATTGAGGAAAACATTTTTCTTTAGTGAATTGGGGTGGGTTGCTGCCCAAAGAACAAAAAGATGAATGGTGCGACGCAACAGACGATGCCATGAAAAACTATAGCTGGGCTAAAAATTAATAATGTAGAATTAAGAGTTATGAATAAAATACAAACAGCCTAACTCTAAATTCTTAACTCTAAACTCATAACTAAAAACATGGCAAACATTAATTCAACCTTCCTCGGCATCCACTCCCCTAACCCATTTTGGTTAGCAAGTGCCCCGCCTACGGATAAAAAATATAATGTACTCCGTGCATTCGAAGCCGGCTGGGGCGGTGTGGTTTGGAAGACGTTGGGCAGCCAGGTAAAAAATGTTTCCTCCAGGTATTCAGCTGTTGATTTTGGCGGACAACGGGTAATGGGTTTTAATAATATTGAATTAATTAGTGACAGGCCATTAGATATAAACCTGAAAGAGATTGCAGAGTGTGTAAAGTTATTTCCTGACAGGGCCATGATTGTTTCATTGATGGCAGATAACGATAAAAAGAGTTGGCATGAGTTAATAAAAAAAGTAGAAGACACCGGCGCACATGGATTGGAATTAAATTTTGGTTGCCCGCATGGCATGACGGAAAGAGGCATGGGTGCCGCCGTTGGGCAAGACCCGGAAATTGCCTGCATGGTAGTAGAATGGGTGATGGAAGTCGCTACCCTTCCGGTGATTACGAAACTCACTCCCAATGTTCACTCCGTTGTACCAACGGGCCGTTCGGTGGTGAAGGCCGGAACAAATGCGTTGTCATTAATTAATACCATACAATCCGTAACAGGTATTGATTTGGATACATTGGTGCCGAATCCTTATGTCGCTGGCAAATCAGTGTTTGGTGGTTATTGCGGCCCGGCCGTAAAACCAATCGCTTTAAAAATGCTCACCACCATTGCACAGGATGAGTTGACAAAGAAAGTGCCCATCTCTGGCATTGGCGGTATAAGCACCTGGAAAGATGCCGTGGAATTTATGTTACTTGGTGCCAGTAATGTGCAGGTGTGTACCGCTGCCATGAAACATGGTTTCCGCATTGTAGAAGATATGTGCGAAGGGCTCAACAACTGGATGGATGAAAAAGGATTTAAAACCCTCGATGATTTCATTGGCAAATCAGTTGACACCATCACCCACTGGGAAGACCTTGACATCAACTATCACCACATTGCCAAAATAAACCAGGATAAATGTATTCACTGCGGACTTTGTTATATTGCTTGTGAAGACACCTCGCACCAGTCCATCAATCTTGAATACGGAAAGCCATACAACAAATACACCATTAAAGAAGAAGAATGTGTAGGCTGCAATCTTTGCCAATTAGTTTGCCCGGTTGATGATTGTATTACGATGGAAGAACACCGGGTGGCGCCGGAGTATGTGAATTGGATTGAATGGCAGAAAAGAGGGTTGCCGTTGAATGACCATTAGCCCGGCTGTAGTACTACTATCATCGTCTGTTGCGTCGCACTCTTCATCGTTCGGTAATTCTATTGAGCAATTGCGAATACTCACTTTCTTATTTTGAAGTATCTTTAATTTGAAAATGTTGTTGCAAAGAGAATTTAAATGCTGCATGGGATGGATAAAATTATTGATTCTACGAACGAAGAAGCTATCTTAGAAAAAGTGAATCTTTTCATGCATGGTCTTAAAGAAGGATTACTAGGCTTAGGAATAGACTTTGGATTTCATCTTGAGGATGCTTGGAAAGATGAAAAAATCCATCAATTAAGTAATAGTATTAGATACCGCCTCAATAGCTCGAAATTTCATTTTCAATTACTATATAGCCAATTGTCATCATTTAGAGAAAAACATCAGGTCTTAGTGAATTCTCCTTTGCCGCCCGAAATTCACTTAGAAATTGATAAAGTTGAGCATTCCTCATTGTTAGATAGTATAATTTTCCACCTCTGTTCTGCAATGGATTACACAAGTATTATCACAAATTATATCCTCTCTAAGAAACATGAAAATATTAAATGGAGTAGCATTGTAAAGTCAGCCAGAGCCAATACCAATATCTTCTCAAAAGACAAAGCAAATGACATAAAAAAAACTCTGATTGAAATCGATTCCGACTTTGGAAACGCTTTATACAAGTATCGTTCAGAACTAATACATAATTCAGACGATGTCTGCGGATATAATCACTCTTGGAACTTATTAAGTGGAAAAGTTTCTCTAACATTTTTATGCACAAAAAAAGTAGTACAACATTTTAAAAAAATCGGAGATAAAAAGAAGGATTATTCTACAACGTATTTCTCACAATTTGTAATTTTTGAAACGATTGACGCTATTAAAAAAATAGTTCTATCGCTTAGAAAATATTTAGCAGAAAACTTAAAAGCCGAAGATTTTATAGTTAGCAATAAAAAGCCTCTAATTTATTTCGATAAAGATGGCAATCAACTAGGAGCAGCCTCAATCTATAACTGGAAAGAGTTTGATAGAATTTTCGTCCCCATAGAGTCTTCTAAAAGCGGATCAATATAAATTTTAAAGCCATTAATTTTATTCAATGCTTCCTCTTAACGACAATAAATGGAAAGAGCTCCCCAGCGGCTATCGCATTCCCTATGATGCGTCTGTTCCATTAAAAAAATTAGATCAGGCAACAATCGTCCAAGAAATCGAAATCATCTTTACAGAACTCTGGAATGAACTACATCATCAGGGTGATGTGGATTTAGCTTCGTATTACGCTGTTCCGCATATCATCAGAATAGCGAAAGAAAAAAGATTCTTTAACTGGAATGTTTTTGGTTTAGTTGCTACCATAGAAATTGAACGCCACAATAACAATCCCAAACTACCAGAAGAATATGAAGCAGCCTATCTCAATTCCATTCAAAAAGAATTACCTGAACTTATAAAAGAAATATGGCAGGATAAATGGGATGCAGCTCTAGCTTCCACAGCCTTGGCTGCTTTATCCGTTTCAAAAGGGCATATCGAAATGGCTGCCGCTATTTTAAAAATGGATGATGAAGATTTGGTAAAAGAGTTTTTGGAGAACTACTAAACAACCAATCCTTATCCGAAGTCTCCGACTTACTTATTCCCGCATAGCAGCGTCTCCCCTGTCCCCCGCAGGCGGGGGCCGGATTGCCAAACAATCCGCATCACCAAATTGGGGTGGAAAAGAAAACGACGGGCAGCGTTATCTCCACCCCTGTTCGGAGACTAACCCTAATCGTAGCACTTCCCCCGTCCACGGGGGACAGTGGAAAGCCTGTATTTCGCAGGCCTTACCCCTTAGAACCAGTTTTCTTCTCAATCCATTCTTCCAGGTAGCTTTGCACCCACTGTATATTCGTCAGCACTTCTTCATTAGTAAACCGAAGCACCGTAAAACCAGATTCTTCCAATGCTTGCTGTCTCACTTTATCTTTTTGCCTCACTTCTTCCAGTTCATGAATGCTCCCATCCACTTCTATAATCAACATTAAGGGCTTACACATAAAATCAGCAATATAATTCAGTACGGGCCGCTGCCGCCGGAAGGGATAATCTTTTAGTTTGCTTGCCCGCAGCACATATTTCCAGAGACAAGCTTCAGCCTTCGTCATTTCTTTGCGCAGCCGGTTTGCATAGGGCTGCAAGTTCTTGTTGTATAAATGATTACTATACTTACTACCCATACATTGAAGTTACATTTTTGAAAAACATTTTTTTGTTTCCAAGCCGAGTCTCCTGAAAGGGACTCGGCATATTAGGTTCTAAGAAAGCTGAAAAGGAAATGAAGTGTAAGAAAAAGGAAATTTCAAACTGTTACCTTATTGCCTCGGCCTTGGTTCCTGTCCGTGAGTAAGGCTTCGATATGTGTACCCACCCATCAGCCCATTAGCAATAATCTCAATGCTCAACTGTTCCGGGAATTTCCTTCACTAACCCTTCGCCATAACAAGCGGCGGGTGTCTGGTAACCCGGCTTATAATTTCCTTCCAATACCTTTTTGGCAATAATCAGGCAGCTATAGGCCGTGAGTGTATAACCATCCGCACAGGTAAAATAATCGGAAATCACCTGGCCTGTGGCATTCCTTACTTCACCCCACACAAAACTTTTTGCATTGCTTCGCATTTCATCACTGGGCCCTGCAGGGCGGCTCTTTATTTTTTTTCGGATAATATTTTTCACCCATGCCATTCTTAATAACCAGTTGAATGTTCCCTGTAATTTCATCAATCTATAAATTCCCGGCTTAATGGCCGTATAGGTCTGTATATTAGGTATGCCCGTTGTAGAATAGGCCGTGGATACATCACCCCAGGGAATAGACATGACAAATAATTTCTTTTCTCCAAAATCAACCCACCTCCCCTCCTTCCCTAATGCCTGCCGTACGATCTTTCCATTTTCACGGGCAGCACCGCCCTCACCTAATTTACTAACCATCGTCATGGCTGTACCATGACTTATACCACCACCCTCAGCAGCAAAGGCCAGTTTTAAATGAGTGGCATCCGGTAATTTATTTTTTAACCGCAACGCCATACAATCGGTCGGCACCACATCAAAGCCGGCACCCGGTAACAGCATAATGTTTTTTTCTTTGGCCGCTGCATCATAACGTTTGATGGTTTCAAACACACTGATATCACCATTAATGTCTAAATAGTGGGTGCCCGTTTGCAAACAGGCATCAATCATTTGTTTGGCCGTGTCTGCAAAGGGGCCGGCTGCATGTATCACCACTTTTATTCCTTGCAGCGCTTCTTTTAACTGAGTGGCGTTGTTTATATCGATGATCTTATACGCCAGATTCAATTCATTAGCAAGTGGCTTGATCGCTTCTTCTCTGCGTCCGGCAAGTATAGGTTGTACACCAAATTGTGCTGCATACTTTGCGATGAGCACACCGGTATATCCATTGGCACCATAAAGAAGAACTGAATTGGATGACATAGAGCGAAGTTGAGAAAAGGAAGGTAAGCATTATTGGAAGTTGTTGGTGCTTTCATTCTTCCAGGCCGGGTCTCACCACATGCCCTGTGACCAGCCGTGGACACGGCGCACAATACGATAAAAAAAATAACCACGAGTCCGCCAAACACAGGGCTAAATTATGAGGCTCGTCTGAGAAGTATAATTACACAAATGTGTAATAGAACGGCATTTTGGGATTACCTATTTTTGGGGCAGATAGTTGTTGAACAAAAAAGCGATACACTCAAAAACCTAAACAATGCATTTCAAAAAATCATCTTTCGTAAAACTATGCCTGGCTTTATCATTGCTCATTGCCTGTACCAGTAATGAAAATAAAAAAACAGATAACCCGGTAGTAAAAAATGATGACACCACAGCAATGAAACTAACCGATACCAGTACAGTTGCTAAAAAACCCGAAATAACACAGGAAAAAATTTCTTCCGCCTCATTAGATGGCGCATGGGAAATAGTAAGAGCCGAAGGCAAGTCTGTAAAAAGTAATCTCGGCACTGTTTATACTTTTGACGGGGATAAATTGACAATGGGCAAAAACGGTTTTAATAATCCCGGTAAAACAGAAATTACAGAAAGCACATTCAGTTTTGAAAACGATGCCACCAAGGGATATAAATTTATGTACGATTACAAGTTCAATGGCGATACACTGGTTGTAGCTGTACAAAACAGCAACGGGCAAACATTTTACATGGTAAAAAAATAACCGATATTAATTTTGTCATTCGTTGCTCTTCTCGGCCTTGCTTGCTGTCTCCACCAACCACTTAAAAATCATAAAAAGCAGCCATTACCCGATTGTGTAGTTGCCCTGCATTTTTTTTATTCCTGATTTTTGTACCAGCAAATTCTCAGGTCTTCCATTAATGAGAGATGTACTTAGTAAAAATAATACGGCATTCTAAAATATTTTTCTGAACTTATATGCTGAAATTAAAAACCTTAACTACTATGAAGCAAAATAGAATTATCACCAGCATCCTGGCAATTCTTTTTTTCCAACTGGCCAATGCACAAGCACCAGCTGCAGGGCGATATTATATTCGCTTAGCCAATGGCCAGGCATTAGAAGCTGAGAATAACACCTATAAAAATGATGGTTGCAAAGTGCAAATCTGGAAACAACGTTTTACATTAAATCAGATTTGGGATATATCCAATGCTGGTGATGGTAAGTTTTACATTAAAAATGTTGGGGCCGGCAAAAATTTAGATGCCCATGCCGGAGCTGTAAATACCAACGGTTGTAAAGTTCAACTTTGGCAAGTGTTGCCTGCCAACATAAATCAAAAATGGATTTTTCAAAGAGTAAGTGCAAACCGTTATACTATACGAAATGCAGCAAGTGCAGCAAATAAGGTGCTTGATGTAACAGGTGCCGCTATTGGCACAGGCGGCACTCCTATTCAACTATGGGACGGAGCCAATTCTCCAAACCAGGTTTGGACATTGGAGCTTTCGGCGGATAAATCAGTTATATCTCCCAATATTGTTGATCTGCGGGGTAATTCTACACCATACCGAAATCAAACACTTCCTAGTGGTGAACGGGGCGGTTGTACTTATTTCGGTTCTTTATCTGCGTTAGAAGCAGCCTATAAAAAAAGAGGCTTTGGAGAACTTGATCTGTCGGAAGAATTTATGGCCATTACATCAAAAATGTTTGGCCTGCATCCTTATTGGTCAGATATAAAAGATGCCAATGTTAGAGAAAATCAATTCGCCGGTACTCAGGGCGGTGGAAGTGTTGCGCTGCTTGCACAAGGCATGCGGATACCAACCGAAGCAGCGGTAGGTTATGGACTTTATCCTATCAGCGAACATTGGGCAGTTACCGATCAACTCTTTACTAATAATAACAATTTTTCTGTCTGGAGCCGCTTTCCTCAAATTGGCAATACGACCTATTATGGGGTGTTGTGGTATGAAAATATTCCAACTATTAACGCTGAAAATTTAGAACAGGTGCTTTCCCTGGGTCATGAAATTAAAATTTGTATTGACAATGGCGCACATTGCATCATGCTTGCCGGATTTGATAAAACCAATCCCGCTGAAAAAAAGTTTATTATAAAAGATAATTACGGCCCTGTTGGCGAGGCATGCAATTCAAACATTCAATACTTACCCTACTCAGCTATAAGCAGACTGGTTTCTGCCGAATATATTACAGAAGTGCGCCAACCAGGTGCATGGAAAGAAATTAATGTAGTAGGTCGTTGGGATCTGAATTATGCAGGATGGACAGGTATTTTAGAATTCTATCGGTTGCCGGGATTAATGCAGTTTGTTTTATCCGGCGATGAAGCCAAAAGGAGGAATGGCGGGGTAATAACGGACAGACGCCTGGGAACTTTTTATGACCATACCGGGAAGGTATACCGGGTAAATGGCAAAGCGTATAACATTGGAGGAACTGTTGAAATTGAATTTTATATTGATGGCAATAAACCCAATTTACGTTGGGATGAAATGTCGGGCCGCAGGTTTACCTACCGGTTAAGTGCGGATGGCAATTCCATGTCGGGCACACATAAAGATTTGGACGGACGGATATATAATGGCTCTGCAAGAAGGATAAACATCAACCCACCTGCTTCTACGGGTGAAAGAACAGAAACCGTTACGCTAAACAATATCCTGACTGAACTTTGCCCCACAACTTTGGTGGCAGGTGACAGGGAGTTTGGAGGAGGCCCTACCATTAATGTTAATATACTTCTTGAAAAGACATTAGATGAAAAAGGTATTGATGCAGTTATTTCTTACACAGCAGCAGAAACCGGAGGGGACAATACGACTACAACAGAAATGTTCAGGCAACGAGTATATACTGCAGCACCCGGCATTCGTATAGCAAGTATTGAAGCCAGTTATTTTCAATCCAAAGTAGTTAATTTCATGGGCCGTAGTGCCGGACCAGAGTTAGGGATTTGTAACGAAGGTCGGGTAGAAACTCCTCCTGTTTCTGGTGGTTCAGTACGAGAAATTGTGGTAGTTGGCGATACCGGCGGCAATGATGTAAGTGCTGGAGGTGGTTGTCGTTGTGATACTAAAATAAAAAGTATAAAATTCAATCCGATCAGGATAAGGGTGGCCAATAGATGATGATCTGTTGCAACTTAAGTCAGCATACCTGATTGAAGCTGGAAGTAATCATTGGAAAAGTGAAAAAAAGTAGCTTCGATGATTCCGAATTCATCTTATAAATGAACAAAGAAATCAGCGCATACAACAACTCACAATCAACATCCGATAAAAAAATCTGCAACCTGCTGGCCAAAGAAATCAGTGCTCATTTGCCGGGAGCAGAAAATAAAATATGGCATGCACATCCTGTTTGGTTTTTGGATGGCAACCCGATAGTTGGCTATAGCAAACTAAAAGCCGGCATTCGGTTGATGTTCTGGAGTGGTGCAAGTTTTGATGAAGAAACATTACAACCAGGTACAGGAAAATTTAAAGATGCATCCATCACATATACTTCCGTAGAAGAGATCAAGCCAAAAGACCTGAAACGCTGGGTAAAAAAATCAAGAGACATCCAATGGGATTATAAAAACGTTGTAAAGCGGAAGGGTGTGCTGGAAAGATTGAAATGAAAAAAACACCAGCAGTTACACTCCCATACACTCCAGCTTTAACTGTCATTTCATATTACAATCATTTCAGTTATCTTTAAGCGGACAATCAAACCACGGATGTACCACAAAACCAAAGAAAAGGTTCACGGACTGCTTCACCCAGAAATTGTGGGGGATAAACATTGGGATAAGATCATCAATGTATTTATCATCACTCTTATTATACTAAATGTAGTGGCAGTAATTCTCGAAACTGTCCCCAGTTTTCACGATGAACCACATGAGCAACAATTTTTTTACTATTTCGACCTTATCTCCGTAATTATTTTTACTGTTGAATATATATTAAGAGTATGGAGTTGCAACCATGATCCAAAATATAGCCACTCCATAAAAGGCCGGATAAAATATATTTTTTCGCCGGGAGCATTAATAGACCTTT
This sequence comes from Bacteroidia bacterium Ga0077558, assembly GCA_001464625.1. GTDB lineage: Bacteria > Bacteroidota > Bacteroidia > Chitinophagales > Chitinophagaceae > JJ008. The sequence goes on from LNFJ01000171.1 coordinate 33,910, forward strand.
TAGCGATACTTCCATTCTACTTACATGTTATTATTGGCCTTGATCTTAGGATGTTGCGAATACTCCGGCTAATGCGATTCCTACGCCTGTTCCGGCTTACTGCTTATATGAAGTCGGCTCAATCTATTGTGAACGTTTTTAAATCAAGAAAGAATGAATTGCTACTAAGCCTAGTACTTGTATTGTTTCTTATCATTTTTTCATCCAGTGCTATTTATTTTGCTGAACATAACCACCCGGAAAATAAATTTAAGTTTAATAGCATTCCGGCAACAATATGGTGGTCCGTTGTAACACTCACCACCACTGGCTATGGCGATATGTATCCAATCACAACGCTTGGTAAAACAATGGCTGGAGTGATAATGCTTACCGGCGTTGCTTTCTTTGCGTTACCGGCTGGTATTATTACAGCCGGCTTCCTGGAAGAGTTCAGGAAGCATAAAAAACACCGGCATACTAAATGCCCTCAATGCGGGCATGATATAGACATAGACGAAACTAACCACGAACATTAATTATACTCATTTGCAAGCTGATTGTCTAAAAGAGTTAGCTGCTTTGGCGCCATTTTTGTCTTTTATTATTTCGCTATTTCAAGCCCCTCTTTTATGAAAAAAATTTTCAAAATTTTCGGCATTACCCTGCTTATATTATTAGCATTGGCGTTTATCATTCCTGTTGTATTTAAAAAACAAATACAGGCATTGGTGAAAAAAGAGATCAATAAAAGCCTGGACGCAACGGTTGATTTTTCTGATGTAAAACTTTCCCTGTTTCGCCATTTCCCCAAAGTGGGAATTGTAATCAAAGATTTAGTAATCATAGGTAAAGACGAGTTTGAAGGTGACACATTAATTGCTGCCAAAAGCATAGATGGTTCTGCAGGATTATTTAGCGTTCTAAAAGGAAAGGACATTAAAGTTTCTGATATTATTATTGAATCGCCCCGCATACATGCACGGGTAACTGAAGAAGGTAGAATGAACTGGGATATTGCCAAAGCAAGTAGTGATACCAGTAGCAGTACAGATACATCAGCCTCTGCTTTTAAAATGACATTGAAAAGCTATGAGATCAATAACGGCTATCTTCTTTATAATGATGAAAAAGCAAATACTTATTTAGAATTAGAAGGACTTGACCATGTAGGAAGTGGCGATCTTACTGCTGATGTATTTACATTGGCCACCACTACAAAAGCAACATCCGCCAGCTTAACACAGGATGGTATTCCTTATCTATTGAATACAGTTACCGATATAGAAACAGATATTAAAATCGATAACAAAACACAAACCTATACTTTCAAAACAGAAGACATAGTGCTGAATAATTTAAAACTATCCGCTGATGGTTTTATACAACTGGAGAATGATAGCACATTTAACATGGATATTAAATTCCAATCACCCTCCAACGATTTCAAGGATATTTTATCCATGATACCGGATATGTACACACAGGAATTTGACAAGATCAAAACAAGTGGCAAAGCAACTTTCAATGGTTTTGTAAAAGGTAAGATGACACCACAGCAAACACCGGCTTATGATGTGAATCTTGAAGTTAAAGATGGCTCTTTCCAATATCCTGATCTGCCGAAGCCAGTGAAAAATATTAAACTGTCCTTAAGAGCTTTAAATCCGGATGGCAATCCTGATAATGCCGTGATTGATATTCCCTATGGTCATTTTGAAATGGATAACGAGCCATTTGATTTTCGGTTTATCTATTCAAAACCCGTTACTGCACAATTAATTGATGTGGCAGCAAAAGGCAAATTGGACCTATCACAACTATCAAAATTTATTAAGCTGGAAACGGGAACAAAACTTTCCGGCCAGGTATGGGCAGATGCTTTTGCAAAAGGCCCGATGAAAGCATTGCAAAATCAATCCGGTGCTTTTACAGCAGGTGGATTTTTTGATATTAAAAATCTTTCTTATTCCGCCAGCAGCTTTCCGCAACCTATTAAAAATGGCAATATAAAAGCTTCGCTGCAAAATAGCGGTGGCGTTGCAGATAATACAACAATCAATGTTTCATCCGGACATATAGAAGTTGGCAACGATCCGGTTGACTTCACCTTGCAATTAAGCAATCCGGTTTCTGCTATTAATTTTGCTGGCACAGCAAAAGGACGTTTTACATTAGATAATATAAAACAGTTTACGACATTAGAACCCGGCACAGCTATTAGTGGTGTCTTAAATGCCGACATGGGTTTTGCAGGCAATAAAAAAGCTATTGATGAAAAGCAATATGATAAAATAACATTAACGGGAACAGCCGGTCTTAAGAATGTAAAATATAAATCCAGTGAATATCCAACCGGTGTAAATATTGCCGGCACACAACTTTCGTTCAATCAACAAAATGTTACGCTTAGCAATCTAAAAGGCAATTATCTCAATACAAACTTTACAGCCAATGGTGTTTTAAATAATTTAATTGGTTATGCCATGCAGGGACAAACATTGACCGGTAACTTAAATGTAAATGCAGATAAATTGAATTTAAATGATTGGATGGGAACACCGGCAACCATTGCTCCCGCTACAACAACTGAAGCAGCAACTACCGCAAGCAACAGTTCCGGAAAACCATTCTTAGTGCCTGCGGCTGTTAATTTCACTATTAAAGCTAACGCTGACAATGTAAAATATGATAAGGTTGATTACAGAAACGTAAATGGCACTATGGTAATGAATGATGAAAAAATTACCCTGCAAAATGTAAAGACCGATGCTTTGGATGGAACAGTATTATTGAATGGCTCCTACTCTACCAAATTAGATAAGAACAAACCAGATATAGGTTTGACCTACGATATTAAAAACATCGATGTGCAGAAAATTTTTCAATCATTCAATTCAATACAATCATTAATGCCGATTGGAAAATTTTTGGCCGGAAAACTTACGTCGCAAATGTCATTCACCGGTAAGTTAAACGGTTCTATGATGCCTGTAATGAGCAGCCTTACTGGTAATGGCAATCTGTTTTTATTGGAAGGCTTGTTAGCAAAATTTGCTCCACTTGAAAAATTAGCTGCTGTATTACAAATAGACCGGCTTAAATCTATTAGCTTAAAAGAAGTAAAACAATTTTTTGAATTTGCCAATGGCAAAGTAATGGTGAAACCATTTAATATAAGTATTGAAGGAATTGATATGCAGATCGGGGGCTTTCATGGTTTCGACCAATCTATTGACTATGCCATTCAAATGAAATTACCAAGAAGTATGATGGGTACAAAGGGAAATAGCTTTGTCAACAACCTTGCAGCGCAGGCCAATAATAAAGGCATCCCTATTAAGTTAGGAGAGACTGTCAACCTAAGTGTAAAAATGACGGGCAGTATCAGCAATCCTTCCATTGAAATTGATTTGAAAGAAATTGCCGGTGATGTCATTGAAGATCTAAAAGATCAGGCAAAAGATTTTGCGCAAGCAAAATTAGATAGTGCTAAAGCAAAAGTAAAAGACTCATTAGAAGCTGTAAAAAAACAAGTGACCGATAAGTTAAAAGATAAACTAAAGGATAAGGTATTTGGTAAGGACACAACAACAGTTCCTGTTAATATCCCGCAAGATACTTCTAAGAAAAAAGATGAATCAACTATTAAGAAAACGTTGAAAGGTATTTTGAACAGAAATAAGAAACCAGCTACAGATACCACTAAGCAATAAAAGAAAAGGGTAATCATTTTAAAATGATTACCCTTTTAAAGTCGGGGCAATAAGACAAATTTCGAACAATTTTTTTACAGATTTGAACAAATTAAATTATAGTTTACAACATAAAATAAAGACATAATTATTTAACGATACAGAAATTAATAAAGTCATTATAATCTTACAAATATTGATAAACTTTAAACATTGGACATTTTTTTAATATCACATTGAAGATATGTTATTTACAAAACATATTTAAATTTTTATATTAACAACAATCCGATTACTCCCCCAATATAAATAAGCACAGCAATCCAGGAATCAATTCCCATTCCCCATTTTCGTTTTGGGGATTGAATTATCATACCCAGCAGATAAACTGCCGTAAGCACTATGGACAGAGAGGTTAGATAAATATCTGAATTATGAGCATCTGTTAAGATGGACCTCCCGGCCAAAATATTAGCCACAAAAAACAATGTAGGCAAAAAAGAATTACCCCCAAAAATATCACTGATAAGTGGCGGATATCTTTTATGTTTTACAAAAGCCAGGCCACCTGATATTTCAGGTGTTGCCGTAATTAATGAGAGTATGGTGGCCCCAAATACAACTCCGGATATATTATAATGAGCAGCAATTTTTTCACCTGTATTAGCAAGTAGTACACCAAAAAACAGAATAATTAGAGCAACAATTATAAGTTGTATTAAAGCACTTTTCTTTGTCAGCTTTGTTCTATGAATCATTTCACATTCGATTTTGGGCAGCATCTTTTGTGCTTCACACTGTTTAATAACGAAAAGGCTTAATATCCAGGAGCCTAATATCATTGCTTCAATAGGGGAGACATTCTGCATAACAAATTTTTCATCAAACCGTGACCCCATAATAACCAATGCTAAAATAGCACATAAGAAAAGACCCTGAGCAATAGAGTTTCTGTTTGATGTAAGTGTTGACAGCGGCTTATCTTCATTCTTTCTTGAAGCAAAATCAAACAAAACAAGCAACACAGTCTGTATCGCAATGCCACCCAAAATATTCCCTAAGGCTAATGATGTATCACCTTTTTGAACACCTATAACTACAATAACAATTTCGGGAAGGTTTGTGACAATGGCAAGCATTATAGTACCACCAAAAGCATCGCCCAGGTTGAACTCATCTGCAATAAATTCTACAATAGCCGAAAGCTTGTTACTAAAATACCAAATTACTGCCCCGGAAAAGAGGAACAACAGTACACTTTGCGTAATGGAAAGCTGAAGGTTCATTTTTATTGCTTTGTGTATATTAGAAAATTGATTTGCTCTTCAGCCATATCATAAAAAGAAAGAGACTTAAACAATGAGAATAGCACAGATAGCTCAGTACATGCTATTACTAACTTTTTTTTACTCCCAAAGCAGGCCGTCATATACTTTTCTGTTTCTATTGTATCAATTGCCTCACCTGCATACACTTTAGTTCTCAACTTATCAATCATCAGTTTTATTTCAGAATTAATTGACAAGCAGCTAATACCTGCTTTGTTAAAATAATCAGCAATATACATTGATTCCATTGTATACATTGTACCTAAAAGATATATTTCTTTTACCGAATGACGAAGCAACTGAGCAGCCATTAGCTGTAGCGGATGTACAATAGAAAAACTGAAGACTGAATGTTCCAATATTTTATCCAATGTCTCATGTATGGTGATATTGGGCATCAACAAATTTAGTACGCCTGCCTCTTCAAAATAATTGAGGTATGGCATCAGTGCATCTTCAAGTTTTTTAAACTGATTGGGCAGATATGGGTTGATTTTATTAAAATCAGCATTTACTAAAATAGAAGGGAAAGTACTGTATCCACCTTTCTTTTTACTATACTCTTCATTAAGCCTTTTTAAGTAGTGCAGCGTTGAAACAGCACCCAATCCTAAAATACCTGTCTTAATTTCTTCCATTACTAATGTCTGAGAAGTATATAATCAGCAAACAAATTGTTGCTGTCTGTAACTTTTTCTACCCAGGTAATATCTGTTTTGGATAATATCTTTTTAATAATACTATCGTTATATTTCCTGGATACTTCTGTATGTATCAGCTCTCCTTCTGTAAAGAAAAAAGTATGGCCGCTTACGTTTACTTCTTGAGACCTTTTACTTCGTAAATAGCTTTTTGCTATCCCCTCATTTTCATCATAAACAGGGTAATGTTCAAACTCCTTTACATCAAAATTTCCATCTAACTCCCTGTTTATCCTATGCAGCAGGTTAAGGTTAAATGCTGCTGTTATACCCTGAGCATCATTATACGCAGGTAATATTAATTCTTTGGGTTTTGTTAAATCAACACCTAAAATAAGTTTATCTCCGGGATACATATTTGCGCCCAACTGGTAAATAAACTCTGTAGCTTCATCATCGGGCATATTCCCGATGTTTGAACCAAGGAATAAAATAATCTTTTTATTACCATCCTGTTTAAGCCTGCTCAATGACTGAAAATATTCCATGTGCATGGGCTTAACCTTTAGTTCAGGCAGCTCTTTTAAAAGCATGTTTTCTAAACCCTCTAACGCATTTAAAGAAATATCAACGGGATAATACTCAAAGCTAAATTTGCGTAACTGTAACTCCCTTAACAAGTGAATTGTCTTTGTTCCATCTCCTGCTCCCAATTCTATAATATCATATTTTTCCTCCTTTTCTAACTGCATTGCAGCAATGAGTTCACTGGTTTTGTCTTGAAAAATATCCATCTCGGCCCTGGTGAGATAATACTCCGGCAGCGCCATTATTTTTACAAAGAGTTCATCGCCTGTGGCATCATAAAAATATTTTGATGATAGTTTTTTTTGAGGCTTGTTGCTTAACCCTTCAAGCACATCTTTTCTGAAATTTTCCTGCATTATTATTTCTTTAATCAATTTTCTATTAACACTACAGCACCCAGGCCCCCATCGGCACATACGCTTATTACTGCTTTTTTTCCTTTGCCCAATAAATGAAGCGACTTTACCGTCTGGCTAAGTATTCTTGCACCTGTGGCACCAAATGGGTGCCCAATGGCAATGCTGCTTCCGTTAGGGTTTAATTTTTCCATAGGAAATTTTCCAAAACTAAAATCTGTTCCTGCTTTTTTTAGATGGGTTGCATCTTCTAAGTTTTGAATGGTGGCCAACACCTGTGAAGCAAATGCCTCGTGTATTTCCCAAATATCTATATCATCATATTTTAACCCATGCCTATGTAACAGCCGGGGTATAGCAAATGTGGGAGCCATTAATATTCCTTCTTCCTCAATATTTACACCAGCCATTTCCCAATCAATTAATCTTGCCTTATAGGGTGTGCTTAATTTACCCACAGCATTTTTTCCAGCCACCCATACTCCGGCAGCGCCATCTGTATATAATGATGAATTGCCTGCTGTTATTGTTCCTTTATCTGCAATGTCAAATGCCGGTTTTAAATGGGCAATGGATTGCACCGATGTGTTTTTTCTGGGTATCTTATCTTCTTTAATATTGTTAACTGGAAATACCAAATCATCATAAAACCCTTTTTCTTTTGCAGCAAAATATTTCCTATGGCTATCTACAGCCAATTCATCCTGCTTTTGTTTTGAAATATGCAGCCGGTAATCGGTAATTTGGGCATGTTGCCCCATACTTTTTCCGGTACTGCGGTTTACCCTCGGAACATAGTCAATGCCAAAAGAAAATATACCGCCAAGTAATTTAAGTTTTGCAAAAAAAGATTTTGCAGTACTCCATTTTTTTAACCATGCAGAAAATTTTGCATTAACTGCAACCTGTAAATTACTGGGGCTTTCTACACCTCCGGCAATTGCAATTTCATGGTTTGTAATCATAGATGCCGCCTGTATAGCAGCAACTAAAGAACTGCTACAGGCCAGGATGGTAGTGAATGATATAGTTTTTTCATCCAGCATAGAATCCATTACTGCTTCTCTTGCGATATTGCTGTACTTTACATTTTGTATAACCGTACCCCATATTACATAATCAGGGTTGATGCTTTCCTTTTTGTGCATTTCATTCAATACTTCTCTGGATAAATAGAGGCTATCGTATTGGGCTAATTGCTGTCCTGCTTTTGCAAAAGGCGTTCTTAACCCTGTAGCTATCCATATCTCTCTTTCTAATTGCATTTTAACTTATCTCCTTTAAATTTTCTAATGTTGTGGGTATTAATTCAGATATGGTTGGGTGCAGCACCATCGTATCCCTGATTAATGTATAATCTACACCGGCACTCATTATGTTGAGAAGGCTGGTTATTATCTCATCGCCACCGGTACCCAGCACACATGCCCCAATAATTTTATTGGTATCAGCGTTTACCAAAACTTGTATAAAGCCATAGGTTTCTCCTTTTTCCTTTGCCCTTGCAATTCTACTCATCTCTCTTTTACCTTCTAACAGTTTAATACCTTTGGCTAATGCATCTTTTTTCGTCATTCCGGCCCTGCCGAGTGGCGGGTCAACAAATAGTCCATATGTCATAATGCGGTCAGATATTTTTCTGCTGCCATCACCAAATAAAAAATTTTCCACTACCTGGTAATCGTTATAGGCAGTATGTGTAAATGCACCCTTGCCATTGCAATCGCCCAAAGCAAAAATCCCTTCTACACTTGTTTGGCAAAAATCGTTTACAGTAATAAATCCTCTTTGGTCTGTTTGCAGGGATGTATTTTGCAACTGTAATAAATCAGTATTGGGCAACCTGCCAATAGCGAGGAGCAAATGTGTGCCTTTAATTTTCTGCGAATTGTTTATGGTTACTGTATAAGTATTGCTGTCATAAGCCGGGGCTATTGATGTTGCATTTAAAATAAACTCTACACCATCAGCTTCCATAAATGTTTGAATGGTTTTGCTTACCTCCTCATCTTCCCGGCTAATAATATTTTCTCCTCTTTCAATAATGGTAATCTTGCTGCCAAAACGCCTGAACATTTGCCCAAACTCCAAACCGATATAACTGCCGCCTATTATTATTAAATGTTCAGGCAATTCAGTAAGGTCCAAAATGTTTTCATTGGTAAGCACATTCATACCCTGGTATTCTTCAGGTATAATGGCCCTGCCGCCCACATTAATAAATATTTGCTGAGCCGTTAATTGTTCACCATTTACTTCAACCTGGTAATTGGAAATAAACTTAGCTTCCCCTTCAATGAAGGTAATGTTTTCATTATCTGATAAGCCTGAACGTATGCCAGTAACTGATTTTGCTATCAGGTCATCTTTACGTTTTTTTATGGCATTTATATTTGCAGTAAAGCTGCCTTCAAAATTTACCCCCATATCACCTGCATGTTGTAAATCCCACATTCTTCTTGCAGATGCTACGTAGGTTTTTGTAGGTGTGCAACCTACATTGAGGCAGGTGCCGCCTACTTGCTTTTTTTCGATAAATGCTACTTTTTTCCCTTTTGCTGCTAAAGAAAAAACTAATGGAGTGCCTGCCTGCCCGGAGCCAATAATTATTGAATCAAATAATTTCATACTGAGTATCTATTTTAAAATTTTATTTTCAAGAATATTATGACCTGAATTTTAATTTGGCAATGATAGCGGGGGATAATGCTGCAGCATAGCCTGCACTGTCTGTAAGCACCCCTTTTATGCCACAGGTAGTTTCTATTGCAAAAGCTTCCGCCAAATCTTCGTAGTTAGAATCCCCGTCAAAACGGTGGTACTCCACTACATTAAAGTTTTCTGCATCAAATGCCTTTTGTAATGCCGGGCAGTAAATACTGTTTTCCTGCAAATTGAAATCATATTCAAAGCCCCGTTTGTTCAAATCAGTAATGGCTTGTGTAAGTGTTGCGTATGTAACCATGTTATATAATTTTTTATGCTACTGTTTTTGTTGTAAAGATTCATTAAGCTTACCCCAGGTGGTAATAATGTCCTTTGTGTAATTATCAGGCGCAGCCGATTCTTTCAGCTTATCATTTTTAAACCAGCCTAACTGTGTAGGGCTTAAATATTGTTCTACATTTTCACCATATGGTATTGCCTGGTTTATTTTAGTACGCTGTGCTGGCGAAAGCGGCAGGTAACGAAATGCTGTTTGCTTCAGGTAATATTGGGGGTCTTTATCAGTTCTGAATCCTGTTGAAGATTCAATAGTATAAAACCCTTGCTGATTCGCATATTCGTCAAGTTCCTTTTCTGTACTTATGGTTGGGTCATATACAATTTTTACCACTTCTTTTGAATCAACAAAGCCAGCTTCTGTACTGATAACCGATTTTTGCTGTGCTAATGAAGTTTCGCCTGACCAAAAGCAAGGCGTTTCATAAATTTTTGTTTTTGTATAGCCAAACAAAAGGTTAATGTCCTTTTCAAGCAGGTTAATATATTTCGGTTCTTTGATATTTTTATTAGCCAACGTCTCCTTTATTTTAAAAAGCATTGATACCGGCTCATAGTTATCCTCCAGTTTGGGAATAATGTCTTTCCCCGTTTCATCTACAAAACGTGCCACCGGATTATTCCAGGAAGGTTCATTATACAGTTTTAAAATTTCCGCATCACTACCTGGCCGGTTGTTATATATGGCTAGCGGTATAAATTCATTCTCAATTAAATCAACCATCAAAGGATGGCTGAGAACATTTCTGCCATAATTAACGCAAGTAGCACAGCCGGGTATTTCCTGAAAAAATAATAAAACAGGCTTACCGGTTTCTTTACTTTTTTGCAAAGCATCCTTGTAATTCCTGTGCCAACTTACTTTTCCCAGTTCTATATTCTGTTTTTGCGGATTTGTTTTTTCCATATTTTCTGCTGTAATTACCCTGTTATTTTGAAAGCTGCAAGCAGTAAGACCTATTAGAATAAGAAGCCCTGCTAGCTTGTGTACATTCTTGTTTAGTAAATCCATTTTTATACAAAAACGCTAATTAAATAAAACTTCCAAACCGTTCAAAGTGGCAGGTATAGCCATTAGGCCTTCTCTTCAAATAATCCTGATGCTCTGGTTCTGCCGGCCAAAAAGTAGAGTAGGGCTCCAATGTGGTTACTACTTCGCCTTCCCAACGCTTTGAGTCATCTACAATTTTTATTATTTCTGCCGCTGTTTGTTTTTCTTCATCGTTCTGAAAAAAGACAGCAGAACGATAGCTTGAGCCAATATCATTGCCCTGCCTGTTAACCGTTGTGGGATTATGAATACGAAAGAAGTAATCTAATATTTCCCTGAAATTTGTTACCGATGCATCGTAAGTAAGTTCAATACCCTCTGCATGCCCCGGATGATTTCGGTAGGTAGGGTTTTCGTTTTGCCCGCCAATATAACCTACTTCGGTATCCTTAATACCCGGCCTTACCCTGAAGAGTTCTTCCATACCCCAGAAACAGCCACCTGCGATGTACGCTTTTTTAAGATTTTCCATTTTTATTTATTTGATTGATTGTTTAAAAAGATTGTAAGCGCATGCCAATATTCTGTATAGTTGGGTGTAGCCTCCCAAAGTGATTTACTACCATGCCGTCCTTCATTTTTGGGAATAAATAGCTGACCCAGCCCATGTGGTATAGCGTTAAATATTTTTTCCCAACTATGCACTTCCCCTTTTGATGAGGTACATAATACAGGAATTGTTATTTGTGCAGCCCATTCGGATACAATTTTTTTATCGTACACAAAATATTCTCCCGGTGAAAAAGATATTGCACCTGAAAATATATCGCCATATTTAGCAGCCATTACTAATGCAACCGATGCTGAATAAGAACTGCCTAAAATGATTTTTTTAGAAGCAGGGAATTGCTGTGTTAAGTAATGGATACCTGCTTCAATATCTGGCACCGCATCAACATACTTTAATGGGAAATTTTTGCTATGTGCAAAACGAGCAGTTTGATTTTGAACTCCATTTACTTCGTTGCCACTTCGCTGGTCAAGTGCTAAACAAGAAAATCCTAATGATAACAATTTTGGCGCTGTTTCAATATACTCACCCCTGCTATATCCTGCCTGGTGGCAAAGTAATAGTACAGGAGCAGATTTATTCTCATGCTGATATAAATCCGCTGTTACCTCCACATTGTCTGCACTGTTAAATTTAATTGTTTTCATTTTCCATTATTAAATGTGTTGTAAAATATACCGGGCCACTTACTGTTTTATGCACCGGGCATTTTGAAGCAATTTCTTTTAACTTCAATTGTTGCTCTTCAGTAAGATTACCTACCAGTTTTATTTTTTTAGTGATGTGGTCAATCTTACCCATCTCTTCAATATCCAGCCCAATCTCTTCTGCATGTTTTTTGGCATAGGTGAGATAGACGAATACTTCCTGTAAATCCCATTTGCTTCTTTGTGCATATAGTTTTAAGGTAAGGGCAGTACAAGAGCCGATAGAAGCAACTAATAGTTCGTAAGGTGATACACCTAAATTATTGCCGCCAAAATCTATGGGCTCATCCCCAATAATATGATGCGATGATGTATAGATATGATTGGTGTAAGGCACCATCGTTTCATGATAAACAAGTACCTGCTCGCCATTTGTATCTTTCTGGTTTAATGAGGCGCTTTCTTCAATAGCAACATAACGTTTTACCCAGGTGCCAATCACATCTGCCACATAAAATGCATCATCCTTATTGGTAAGTAAATGGTCTGCACCATCAAGGCTAATAAAGCTTTTTGGATGTTTGGCTTTGTGATAGAGGGATGCTGCATTTTCAATTTCTACAATTTTGTCTTGTGGCGAATGTAATATGAGCAATGGTTTTCTTAACCTCGCCACTTCATCTTCCACATGATGGGTTTCTAAATCGTCTATGAATTGCTTTCTAATTGTAAATGGCCTGCCACCAATAGCAAGCATTGCATAACCTCTTTTATCAATTGTTTCCTCCAGGTTTCCAAAATGTTTTGTTACATGCCTTGCATAAGATGGGGCCGCAATACTTATTACAGCTTGTATATTGGGTAAGCGGTTGGCAGCTATTATTGCAGCAGCCCCACCCAATGAATGTCCTATTAAAATAGTGGGGGCTACATAGTTTTCTGTAAGAAAAGAGTTGATGTCTTCAATATCAGAAATATTGTTGGAAAAATTTGTCTCGCTAAAATCACCTTCGCTATGGCCAAGCCCTGTAAAATCAAAATTAAGAACACTGATGTCTTTACTTGTAAGTGCATTAGATATATTTTTTACAATAGCCAGGCTTGATGAGCAGGTAAAGCAGTGTGCAAAGATGGCGATGTTCTTTACAGCTCCTTGTAAAGGCTTTACCATGTGAGCCGACAACGTCTCACCATTTCTATTTTTGATATTGATATTAATTGTATTCATCTAAAAGCAACCCGATTTTATTTTACTAATCTAATTCCACCATACATCCATCTCATATCAGGATGAAAAAAATTACGGTATGTATTTCTGCTGTGATTAAGCGGTGTAACAACAGAAGCTCCTCTCATCACCATTGTATTCACCATAAACTTCCCGTTGTACTCACCCAACGCACCGGGAGCCTTATTAAAACCAGGGTATGGCAGATAAGCACTATTTGTCCATTCCCACAATTGCCCCCATTGAAAATGGGCCGAGGCTACTTCCCATTCAAACTCTGTAGGAAGGCGCATGCCTTTCCATTCTGCAAAGGCAAAGGCTTCATAAAAACTAATATGCTTTACCGGTTCATTAAGGTTTAGTTCCTGCAGACCATGTAAATCATACTCATGCCATTTTCCCTCTATCAAATGCCAATATAGCGGGGCGGTTATTTTATTGTTGTTAACCCAGTGCCACCCATCATCATGCCAGTAATTGAAGTTGGAGTAACCGCCAGCGTTTATAAATTCAAGGTATTCGCCATTGGAAACAGGATTAGCTGCTATTTCAAATTCATTGATATATACTTTGTGTTTGCCCAGTTCATTATCAAAACAAAAACTTTTTCCATCGCTCCCTATCTCATAAATACCTTCACTTACAGGGATAAATTTTTGCGGAGCAGTAATGGGCTTTAATGTGAATCTATCGGCGTATACAGGAAAAGTTGGCTGATGCCCTAAAATAAATTTAATATCATAAGCCAATAACTCCTGGTGCTGCTCTTCATGGTTAATACCAATCTCAATAATTTGCAATGCCTCATGAGATACAGGCTGGCTCAGTAATTCATTCATTTGTTCATCTACATAGGCACGGTACGCAAACACTTCTGCTACCGATGGCCTTGTCATTAACCCACGATTGGGCCGGAATACCCTTTTCCCGATATTATTATAATAGCTGTTAAACAGGTAAGAAAAATCATCATTATATACTTTGTAACCATTTTTGTAAACAAGCAAAACAAACTGCTCCCAAAACCATGTAATATGTGCAAGGTGCCACTTGGGTGGCGATACAAATGCAACGGGCTGCACCGAAAAATCTTCGGTGATGATTGGCTTTACCAAAGCCTCACTGTACTTTCTAATCCGTATAAATCTGTCTTTAATACTCTCCATCTACTTGTAATTTGTTTTTTTAGTAAGCAATTTGGTAATCAATTCAAATAAAAGCTCTATTACAACAGCAAGTACAGCAGCAGGTATGGCGCCTTTCAATATCAATTCAGTATTGTTTAATGCCAGCCCGGTTACAATATACTCTCCAAGGCCGCCTGCGCCTATAAATGCAGCCAGCGTAGCTGTACCTACATTGATAACTGAAGCTATCCTAATACCTGAAAGAATAGTAGGCAACGCAAGTGGTAACTCTACCAGCCTCAGTTTTTGTTTTTGATTTAATCCAATAGCAGTAGCTACATTTTTTAGTTGTGGGTCCACAGTTTCAAGCCCGGTAATTGTGCTGCGAAGTATTGGTAGCAATGCATAAATACACAAGGCTAAAATTGCAGGCTTTGAACCAATACCTAACAGGGGAATAAGCAAAGCCAGCAGCGCAATTGAAGGGATGGTTTGTAAAATTCCGGTAAGGTATAGTACCGGCTTTAATAACAACTTGCGCCTATACAAAAACAATCCTAATGGCAAGGCAATAATAACAGCTATAAACACCGACAGAAATGTGAGAAACAAATGTTGCGAAAGATGTTTCAATAAATCGCCCCAATAACCTGAAGTTTGTTTTTTTGCAACTTTAGTTAGCCCTTTCTTGTTAAGAAAATCATTGGCTATTATTGAAAAATCTTTTTGGGCATATAAGGCCAGGGCATTCATTTCCTGCATTTCATTTTCAGTAATAAGGTTACCCAGTTTATCTATTGCCAGTTTTGCTTTATCCGGTAATGATGATGAATAAAAACCCAGGGCAGCATAGTCAGGAAAAAAATGTTTATCATCCTGTAATACCCTCAGGTTATACTTTTTTATTTCCCCGTCAGTAGAATATGCATCGGTAAAATCAATTTTGTTACTGTTCAAAGCTGTGTAAGCCAGCCCATGCTCAATACCCTTTACCGAATTTGTAATACCATAAGCAGCAGCAAGGTTTTTCCATCCATCCTGCCTTTCCAAAAACTCATAACTGATTGCCCCGGATAAATTTTTTTGCAAAGCCAAATCAGAAATTTTTGAAAGGCTGTATTTTTCGGCTGTTACTGCATTTACAACAACAGCATAGGTATTATTAAAGCCGAATGGCCTTGATGCAGCAAGTGAATATTTTTTTTCTAGTTCTGATTTTATGCTATCTAAAGAAATCCTTTCTGTGTGCTTTAATATTTCAGATGAGATAGTGCCGCTATACTCCGGGTACACATCTATTTGTTTTGTTCGCAATGCTTCAAAGGCTACAGATGTGCCTCCCAGGTTAAATTTTCTTTCAACCGTAAAGCCTTCCTGTTCTAAAAGCTGCGAAATTATTTCGCTGAGTATATAGCCTTCATTAAAATGCTTTGCCCCCACCACAATTTTTTGTTGAGCTACGCTATTAAATGCCAATAGCAAAAAAGTGATATTTAAAATCAGCCTTTTCAAATGTGCTGTTCTTTAAACTCGTTTTGAATGGTAGTTAATAACGACTTTGCCCCCTGCTTGTAAATTTTACCTTCATTTAGCCATACAAACTCATCGCATAATATTTGTGCTTCTTCAAACTGGTGTGTAACTATTATTATGGAGGTAGGTTCTTCTTGCTGAATATGCAGCAGGTGGTGATAAATGCCGGATTTGGTGCGATAGTCAAGGCTTGCAAAAGGCTCATCCATCAGAACTAAAGGAGGTTCTAAAAAAAATGCACGGCAAAGGCCCACCCGTTGTTGCTCTCCGCCTGACAATTGATGTGGCTTTTTGGAAAAATAACTCTGAGGCAACTGTACCATTTCCAACAATCTTTTCAGTCTTGCATCAATTTTACTTTTGTCCTGCTGTGTAATATTTGCCAGCAAAGTAATATTCTCTTTCACGGTCATGTGCGGAAATATACCTACATGCTGCACTGCATACCCAATTTGTAAACGCAGTTTATTTCCCATCGCATAATCAAAGGACTTACCAAAAACCTGCACACTGCCTGCATCCGGCATCACCATCCCGTTTATTATTTTAAGGATGGTTGATTTTCCGCTACCGCTATACCCAAGCAGCCCGGTAATTTTTTTTTCATTAAAATCAATAGAAAAGTTATCCAGTATTTTTTTACCGGAAAAACTCAGGTTGATATTTTTTAGTGATGCAATCAATGTTGCTATTTGATTAATATTTTTTTTACTTTTTTTTGAAGAACGGGTATCACCTCACTTTCAAACCATGGGTTTTTTGCCTGCCACCTGAAGTTGAGTGGCGATGGATGTACCAATGGAAAATAGGCGGGCAGATATTTCTTATAGTTCTTTACGGTATCGGTTAAATTATCTCTATTGCCCTGCAAGTAATAATTCTGTGCATAAGTGCCGATAAGAAGCGTAAGCTGCAAATGTTTAAATTGCTTTAAAATTTTTTCATGCCATTGCGGGGCACATTCCGGCCGTGGTGGCAGGTCTCCGGTTTTTCCCTTTCCTGGAAAACAAAAGCCCATAGGTACAATGGCAAATAATGATGGGGTGTAAAACTGCTCTTCAGTTACTCCCAGCCATCTCCTTAACGTTTCACCGCTTTTGTCAAGAAAAGGAATACCGGCATCATGCACTTTTTGCCCGGGTGCCTGTCCAATAATCAGTATCCTGCTGTTTTCATTAAACTGAAATATTGGCTTTGGTTTATTGGGTAAAAACTGAATACAGGTTTCGCAAGCCAGAATTTTTTTTGCAAGTTGATTTTTCAAAATGTAAATAAATTTCTTGTTTAATAAGGAACAACCCCCTGTGCCAGTTTTATTCTTGTCCACAAATTCATATTAATAACAATGGCAGCAACCTCGGCAATTTCATCAACAGTAAAAAAACGAAGCATTTGCTGATGTGCATCATCAAATGTTTTTCCCTTTCCAATATTCAAGGCATCTGCATATAGTAAAGCAGCTTTCTCTTTTTCTGAATACAGTTCGCTTTCCCAATAACTACCAAGGCAATCTGTTTTTTCCTGGTTAATACCCAGCTCCCTGCAAACATTATGATGGAGAATACTGCAATAGCTGCATTGGTTAAGAGTGGCTATCCGCAGGCGGATGAGCTGGGCCAGTTCTTTATCAGTTTTTAAGTTGGCTGTATATCCATACGCTTTTGCCATCTCTTCTGCAATATGCAACAGCGGTGCACCTTCTGCACTATATCTTGTATTTTTAAATTTTGCTTTTATCATTGCTAATTATACGTTAATGCAGTTCGTTCATTCCAATAAAATTCAGGCATTATATTCATTGTCCTAATGTCTTCTAACTCTTCTGGTTCTAATTTAAAGTTTAACGCCTCCAGGTTCTGCATTAAGGTTTCTTCATTATATGCCCCGCTTAAAACAACATTGGGTTGAATACTATCCATGCAATACCGTATTGCTACCGCATCAACCCCGGTATTATATTTTTCTGCAAGCTCGTAGAGCAGGGTATAGTGTGGTAGATAATGCGGATATTTTTTATTGGCAAAAACACGGCCATTCGCCAGCGCTTCTTTTACTATAACTTTGATGTTTGCTTTTTTTATTTTAGCGACAATGTCGTAAATACTTTGCTCATACACATTATAAGTAAGCTGGCAGGCATCAAAAAGCGGTTTGCCATCCACCTCAATATCCAGGGCTTTAAGCAGCGCTTCTTTTTGCCTGCTTCCACTTGTGGTTAAACCAATTTTTATTTGGTACTCATTTTTAAGTTCTGCCAGCCTGCTCAAAACTTCCATGTTATCCAGCACCCCGCTTTCCAGTGTGGCAGAGTGTATTTGATAAACCGACAGATAGGGCAATAGTTTTTTTGAATGTTCCCACTGTGCATTAAGTTTTTTAAGGCTGTGCTCCTTTATTTCATGAACTTTTGCATTCGGGTCAAACCCCGCTACATAGGTATAGCCCCATTTTGTTGCTACAGTAATATCGGAAATCTGTTTGCCAGACAACCAGTCTGTCAACATTTCCTCTGCAATACCATAACCGGCAGCTGTATCAAAATAACGAATGCCGGATTGGTAAGCAGTTTCAAGCAATGCAATGCCTTGCTGCTTGAATTGGCTTAACTGAAATGGCTCATCTTCTGCACCGGTTTTTTGTTTAATATTAATGTATTGCGGACGGCCTATTGCTGCTGTACCTAATCCTATTGTTGTCATCTATAAAGTGATATTATATTCTTTTAGTTTATCTCTGTTAATATTAGAACTGAACTTTTTTGCCAGTAGCTGTAATTTTGGATAGATGCTTGTTTGGCAAAAAGGTTTCCGGGGGTCGCTATAATAATAATCCTGGTAATCGTCAGTATTTGGTTTGTACGCTGCAAACCTTAAAACTGTTGTTATAAGCGATTCGTCAAAACTATATTGGAGTGTTTTAATAAGGGGCGAACATTGATGAAACTGCTCTTCCGTAAATGTATATACTGCCGACCTGTATTTCTTCCGCATGGAGTGGTTGGAAGTGCTGGAATGTGTGTGCAGGTGAATTTCAATCAGGTTTTGAAGCGACACAAGAGATTCATCAAAATGAACGATTACTGCTTCGGAGAAATAAGCATTCTCGTTTTCAGAGGCTATCCATCCCTGCTCCACTTTTTGTACGCCAATTACTGAAGCAAAAATGCCTTCGGTACACCAGTGACAGCTGCCACCAAATCCTATTTTTGAGAAAGCTGTCATTCATTAATCTCCTGTTTTTATTAAAAAAATGTTTTAAGACATTATTAGATTTTTCTGTATTGCAAAAAATACGAATCTTATAACTGTAAACTATTGGGAAACCCTTACACCTCTCCAAAATGCCACATGGTCTTTAATTTCTTTGGCGGCATCTGTAGGGTTTTTATAAAACCAGCCTGCGTTGTCGCATATCTCCCCCTTTACTTCAATGGTATAGTAAGAAGCAACCCCTTTCCACGGGCAGGTGGTGTGATGATTGGTTTCTTTAAAATACTCCTTTTTCAGGCTGTCAGGAGGGAAGTAGGTATTCCCTTCCAGGCTTATGGTATTATCGCTTTCTGCGATTACTGTTTTATTGAATATCGCTTTCATGATTAATAAATATTTTTTATAACAAAATTATTGTTGTTGATAGTACAGGTATCGCCGGTTTTTTTCCCTTTCATACATTGATATAATGGCGCTTCAGGAGAAATGGATAATATATCCTTACCATCAAACTGAAAAGCTGATTCTGCTACGGCTACCACTATATACCTGTCATTTACCTGCACCAGGGCGCCGGGTTCTACTACTGCACTTGGTGAAAAATCAATGGCTTCAATTGCTTCAATATGGTCTTCATGAACATGCAAATGTTTATGCCCGATATTACTATCTGTTGTAGCCTGGTGATGATGTGAGTGGTCGTCATTATCACGGGTTTCATGATAGTCAATATGTGTATTATTGATAAAATCAGTTAGATTAACCTTGAACGATTTTACTTTGTTTCGTTCATTCTCAAGTAGTTTATTTTTCAATAAAAGTTTATCCATATCAAAAGTGTTTATTTGGAGGCATTAAGCTATTATGCCTCTATATTTCGCTTTTTAGTATTTTAATCCCGATATTACAAATATATCTCCTTATGATAATAGCTAATTAACAAAAGAACACTCCAATTTGTAAATTCTTCCCAGCCCTACTTATTCTTTAATTTTTTTTAGTGAAACGGCATTTATACAATATCTGAGGCCGGAGGGGGCAGGTCCATCCTGAAATACATGACCCAAATGTGCATCACAGGTATTGCAAAGCGCTTCTATGCGGATCATTCCATAGCTGCCGTCTTTATGATATGCCACTGCGTTTTCCTTTAATGGTTGTGTAAACGAAGGCCAGCCCGTTCCGCTTTGAAATTTCTCCCCACTGTCAAAAAGTTCTGTGTCACAGCAAATACAAGCATACTTGCCGGGCTCAAACAGGTTGCACATTTCTGAACTGTGCGGCCGCTCTGTTCCCTTATTCCTTGTTACAAAAAATTGTTCTTCTGTTAAGAGTTCTTTCCATTCTTCTTCTGTTTTTTCTACCCTTTTATCGGGAGCAGGGTTGCCGTTGTTGGCAATCTTTAATACATCATTCCATTTAAGCATAATATTTATTTATTTAGATTATATAAAATCCCGAAAGGTCGTACTCGGTTGATACTACAGTTCTGAGTTTTTTTGTTTGCCCGTTTTCATCAAAATCGTATTCCATAACTACATCAAAATTTTGCAAAAAATAGCTCTCCTCTGTGGCAGAGCAATACAGGCAATCATCCTGAAGTGTAAGGTCTACAGCGTATCCTTCTGATGAAACTTTTTTAATGAGTTCTTCTTTTGTCATAATTTGTTATTGTAATAGTTCTTTAATTTTTAATTCAAGTCTAAGTAAAGCATTATTAGGGTCAGAGCCAAATATAGAATAAACGGGGTTTAACTCTTTGTCTGTAAGTATCCAGTGCGGAGTTCCTCCTGCTTCATAATTGATAAAGGTTGTATTGAAATTAAAATCTCTGTAATAAGGAAACCTGATATAATAAGTTTCCTTTGCCTTTATTAATTCCTCATCGGAGTAGTCAAGCCCCTCAAAATTTGTGTGTATGCCGCAAACATTTACCAAATTACCATAATCAACTACTATACTATTGGCAAAAGGCAGGGCCCTTCCTTTACATCCAGGGCACCCCAGGTTAAAAAATAAAATCAGCAGCGGCTTTCCGGCAAATGCGGTTATATCAGGTATATCAGTACCGGTAATCGTTTTCAGCTTCCAACCCTTAATAAGCTCTGCTTTTGTTAATCCTGTCATAGATATATTTCCTGTAATAAAACCCGGTTATTTTTCTAACACTGTTTGAATTGGCTGAATATCCCATTCTCCATTTAGCAGGCGGTGTATATAGCAGTTATCAGCCTGCTTTAAAAGTTCGGCTCTTTGTTCTTCGGTAATATCACCCTCAATTTTTAAATTTACCTTCACCACGGTACGTGTTCCACTGCTGTCTCTTTTTACTTCCTGCTCCAGTGTGGCTTCCACATTGCCTATTTCCCAGTTGTTTTTTCTTGCAATGTACCTAACCGTTCCAACCTTGCACATGGCCAGGCCACTTAATACTAATTCACTTGGACTGAGGCCCAAATCTGTGCCTTTGCTGTTTACGGGTTCATCGCCAACGATGCTGTGCCTGCCATTGGTAATAATGGATTGATAACCCTCGGGTATGTTTTTAATATTTACTGTTGTTGCCATATTCTATATAAAAAAAGGAGGAATAAAAGGTTCTTGCTCTGGTTTAGTATGCCTTTCAAAGACTTTGCCCACCATTACATCATAAAAATCAAATACTTCAAGCTTGCCTCTTTCTTTTGCTTTTTTATGCGCCGGATGTTTGTCCCAGGCTTCAAAGGATACATCATCTTCAAACTCCACTACTACTACAGCTTCACCATCATCTGCTTTATACATTTTGTGGCCTTTATAACCATCTATTCTGGCAATGTGGTTGCTCATTTCAGCATACAGTCTCTTAAACTCATCAGCAAAATCAGGGTTTACCCTGCTTTTAAATACTCCTACAATCATTGTTTTGTGTTTTTAATCTGTTCTACTTGTATTTTCTGAATTTTTATTAAGTCGTGCCCATAAAAGATTAAATAACCCAAGGCAGCAAAGAGGCAGGCCGTTGCAGCAATTAACACAACTTCAGAAACACCCCTGCTGCTCATAAAAGCGCCTGACAAGCCGGAAAAAACATATAAAGCGCTGGAGATATAAAATAATACCGTAGCTCTTGCCAGCTTTTTTAACTGGTTATTTTTTTTATCAAAAATCCGCATTTGCTCCATACAACTCTTATTGGATATCATCTGTGCAATATCTATATTCAAAGCAATAATCTGGTTGGTTGTTGAAACAATCAGTACACCAACTCCTGGAATTATTGTTATAGGAAGATACCAGTCCATTATTTGTTAAATCCTACTTTGCTAAGCCTTTTATCTTTAATGATGCTTGTAACTAACCATACATATTGATTGGTGTCTTTATCAAATCCCAGCATGCTAAAGGAATTTCCAAAGGGGCATGGTGGAAAATCAGGATAACCCAAACGTAATTCATAGCGGTGAGGATTTTCATCAAATTTCGTTTTATATACTTTGGGCAGACCATATTTCTGTTCGGCTTTATTATCGTCAAACACATAGGTTTCAAATTGCACATTAAGTTTTTGAGTAATGTCAGCATCCTCTAATTCCTGATAAATATCAAGTGCATCAATCAGCAAACCTTTGGTTTTTCCATCGGTTGATGAAATTGCAAATAAATATTGTGTATCCAGCTCTGATTCTGCACCCTCAAACTTATAGGCTGCATCAATGGAAAAATCTTTTGGTTGTAACTCAATACCCGATTGGGTAGCTGCCAGTTTATTTTCTTTAATCCTGAAATCATCAGAATAGCCCTTTCCAATTAATTCTTTTACTGCTCCAACCAAGTTGTTTTCTGTTAATTTCATTTTGTGTTATTGTTGTTTTATTGATGATAAAAATATTTCAGTTGTTTCATTTAAAAAGGCGGGGGCGGCCGCTAAAAATTCTTCCATAGTTTCAAACCTGTCCATTGGTAAAATGGCGCCACCCCAATTTTCGGTTTCCCAAATAGTGTTTTTAGCCTGTTTGAAATTAATGGGAATAATTTTTTTTCCGTTTACAAAAAAACTATTGTAAAAATAAGGTTTATCGTATGCTTCCTTATCTGCCTGGGCATAACCTGCATATTGGTCTGTTCCATTTGCGAATTGACAATAAATACCTGTATCAAAATTATTTTCCCATACCCGTATCTCACTTTGTAATCCACTCTGCAAAAGATACTCCTGCAAAATACGGTTTGCTTCGCTGCGTATTGTTTCAAACTGGTGCAGGCTGGGTTTATCAGGTAAAAATAATTTTCCATTATCATCCAGCAATTCAAGATGCCTGAACCTGAGGTTCGGCAAAAATTTATTTGCGTCCAAAGCAAGGTCATTGAGGATTTTTACAAATTTCTGTTTTACAAATTCAATAGAATTATTCTTAACCAGCACCATCTTTTTGTTATCTTTTTCATCATTCACATATACATGAAAATGTAAATGAGCAGGATGATAACTTACCCAAACCGTATCACCTCCGGGTAAAGTAAAACTTCTTGTTTCTAAGTGGTGATTTATTTCGCACCAGCGGAGATTTGTATGGCTATAGTCTGAAACGGGATTAATATACGCCTTGCCAATAGCTCCAAGAATCCGTGCCATATTATGAACACTATGTTCAGATTTAATGAATTTTTCTATTTCCATTACTCAGAAGCAAGAGTTGTAAATAATTATTACCGTAAGATATAAAAAATTAGCTATTGAACATCATAACCTGCTAACCCACACAAATCGTATACACCAGGTTTGCCTAAGGCTGATTTTGTTATATCTAATACTTTTTCATCATGAAATTTGAGGCTGCCATCGGCTGCAATCATAAAATGCTTGATGGAGTAACTGTTTAAAGCCCCAATGCAATACAGCATTTTATTATCTGGTGCAACGTACACATCTTTTAAGTCATTCACAGGGTTATCCTTTTTCACCCCTTCATACGGCAATGTTTTCACCACCTTGTTGTTTTCAATTTTAAAAGGTGTAATTACGTTTGAATAAAAACTCACTACGTACAGCATGCTTTTATCAGCATTCATAGCTGTCCAGCAGGCTTCATCTACATCGCCTGTGGCACCGGTAGTATGATTGCTTTGTTTGATGAGTTTTTTATTATCATCCCGCAATACGACCAACCCGTGGTCTGTTTTTGTATCTATCAGATTAAAGTAAGACACAAATAATGTGCTGTTATCATTTCCCCAATTAAAACCAACTGCGCCTATTACACCGTCTTCTTCAAAATAACGGGGATTAATAGCCTTGCCATCTACAAAATCATACACATATACACGGCTGGGTTGTGTTTCTTTCAAAATAGGGTGCTCGGTTAAGAAATGAGGAATGCCCCAAAGTGTAACAGCTATTTTTTTTCCATCGGGGCTAAATGCCACCTGCACCGGGCCACCCCATTTTCTTGTGTATTTATCTACCAGGCCACTGTAAGTGACAGTGCCGGTTTTTGTATCAAACTTATACAGCTGAACGTTACGCACTTCATCGGAAGCATCCGGCTTAGCCAGGTCTTGTTTGAAAAACGCATCATTTGGCAACCTTACAAATTTTTCACCTTCATATAAAGCCGTAGGAATGCCCCACTGGTTGGCAACAGTAACCCAGTATTCCGTTTCGCTACCGGCTACTTTTGTATAGCCAATACTTACCGGCCGCTGGCCCTTACTGTCAAAATTTGATTTCCATTTTAAGCTGCCATCTTTTTTATTCAAATCAAAAACCGATACTGTATTACCGCCTGTATTTACTGTAAGCAGGTAGTTATCTATTATTTGTATTGACCCCTGGTAATCGTAATCGCCAAATACAGGGTCGGTACTTTTTGAACCGCCATTGCTTTGTGTGCCATACACTTTTTCATTACCTAAATTGCCATCAGCATATCGTTCAAAACCTACCACCTGGTTTTCGCCTTCACCATTTGTAGTAGTATAAATATACCCAACAGGTGCTTGGCTGCTGCTGTCTGGTTGATGTGCTGAATGGTTAGTGGCCTTTTCATTACTACCAGAGTTATTACAGGCAGTGAACATTAAGAAAGTTACTGCCAAAAGAGGTAGGGATGATTTAAAACTTAACTGTATCATTTTTAATTTATTTAAGCGTTTGATGTAATTATTGACTATTCAGGTTTCATAAAAGGATACTTGTAATCTATAGGTGGTATAAAGTTTTCTTTAATTGTTCTGGCAGAAACCCAGCGCATCAGATTTATCTTAGAGCCTGCTTTATCATTTGTTCCGCTACCCCTGGCGCCACCAAATGGCTGCTGGCCCACCACTGCTCCTGTAGGCTTATCATTGATATAAAAATTACCGGCCGATTGATTTAGTTTTTTAGTTGCATAATTAATAATATCACGGTCATCTGCAAAAAAAGAACCTGTGAGTGCATAGATGGAAGTGGAATCCACTAAATCCAAAATAGCTTCAAATTCATTATCCCCGTAAACATATAATGTAAGAACAGGGCCAAACAGTTCTTCACACATGGTTATGTATTTTGGATTGTTTGTTTTGATTATAGTGGGTTTAATAAAATAGCCAACATCCTTGCTGTTGTCGCCCCCGGTTAGTAATTCCACATCAGGGTCTGCTTTGGCTGCATTAATATATCCATTTAGTTTATCAAAACTTTTTTCATCAATAACAGCTCCCATAAAATTACCCAAATCTTCCGGCGAGCCTATTTTAATATCGTTTACCTGCTGGGTTAGTTTTTCTTTTACCTGTGGCCACAAACTGGCTGGTACATATGCTCTTGATGCTGCTGAACATTTCTGGCCCTGGTACTCAAAAGCCCCCCTGATTATTGCTGTAACCAATGCATCCACATTGGCGCTGCTGTGTGCCATAATAAAGTCTTTACCACCTGTTTCGCCAACAATTCGGGGGTATGCCTTGTACTTGTGAATATTGTTACCGATTTTTTGCCAAATATTTTGAAATACACCTGTACTGCCGGTAAAGTGGATGCCTGCAAAATCAGGATGCTCAAAAACAACTTCTGCAGCATCAGGCCCGGAGGGATATATTAAGTTGATAACCCCTTCAGGTAATCCTGCTTCCATATAAATTTCCATAAGAACTATGGCGCTGTAAATCTGGTTATTGCTGGGCTTCCACACTACCACATTACCCATCATGGCACAGCTTGTAGGCAGGTTACAGGCTATTGAGGTAAAATTGAATGGGGTAAGAGCAAAAATAAAACCTTCCAAAGGACGGTATTCCATCCTGTTCCAAACCCCATCCGGGGATTCGGGTTGGTCTTTATAGATTTCGGACATGTAATCTACATTAAACCTTAAAAAATCGGCCGATTCACAAATGCTGTCAATTTCTGATTGGTGAATGGTTTTGCCTTGCCCCAATATGGATGCAGCATTAAGCTTTGCCCGGTACTTGCCGGTCATGAGGTCGGCCGCTTTTAAAAAAACAGAGGCTCTTTGTTCCCAAGGCATATCAGCCCACTTTTTACGGGCTGCCAAAGCAGCATCAATAGCCATTGTAACATGCTTCTTTTCGCCCATGTAATAATGGCCAAGCAATTGGCTATGATTGTGTGGAGAATAGATATTGACTTTTTCGCTGCTTTTTACTTCCTGGTTATTGATGTACATGGGAATTTCAACAACCGATGCTTTTAGTTTTTGCAGCGCTGCTTTTAGGTCTTCTCTTTCTTTACTGCCCGGCAGGTAATCTTTTACCGGCTCGTTAACAGGCTTTTTGGGGTTAAATATTGCGTTTGGCATTTAGATTATTTTTGCATACAAAAAACATAAACTTTAAAGGTTTTATATTATAAAACGGAAGTTAAATAATAATTCGCAAGTTGCAGATAATATAGTAAACGTTTTGTTCAAAATGCACCTTGTTATTTGTAAATATTGCCTGTTAATATTTTTGCTGATTACAAAATCATGTTTATTGTGTATCATTTTAGAACAACCAAATGAGAGTAACTTCAAGCACTGTTAAGAACAAACTACCTGACAAACCAAATGAAGACAATATTTGGGTTGATATTGGAGAAAATGTTTTCCTTGTAGTTGATGGCGTTTCAAGAGACAGAGAAGATGGTGTTTATCCTAATCCAAGCCCTTCTGTTGCATTGACAGAAGCCTTTGTTAATTTTTGTAAGCTGCGCTACGACAGCAAAAGCAATCTCAAAACTTTATTTCAAAAAGCTAACAAGGAAATAGAACAAATAAACAAAGGCTATACCGGTTATTTTAAGCCTGGCTTAGTTGCCCTAATAATCCGTATTCAGAAAAGCAGGGCAGAGTGGGTTTCAGTAGGCGACTGCTTTGGCTTATTGTTTAGAAAAACCCATGTGAAAATTTTCAATAACAAGCAGACAGAGCGGCTACGAAAATCCAACCAAAAATTTGACAGTAAAACAATCAGAACAGAGATATGTAACAACCCCAATCATCCGTTAGCATATGGAGTATTAAATGGCAATGCAAACGCTGACTTTTTTATGGAAAGTGGTGAATTTGATATTGAAAGTAACGACACTATTTGCATTTTTTCAGATGGATTAGAAATGTTTGTAAACCCTAAATTATCAAATTACATTTTAGAAAATACAGTTGAAAATATAATACTGTTAGCCGAACAACTTGAAATTGAACAAGGCATTAGAACCGACGATAAGACCATAATTAAAATTCAAATTTGACAAATGAAACGAACGTCCATCACGGCGTTTGCGTAAAATAAGTGTGACGGAATGTTGCTAAAAAATCAGGGAAGGATACATCGGCAGCGGTAGTTTCTAAATTATATCGGGTGTACAATTTGACAATGCACCGTTTCTCTACGTCTTCATTACATTATAGATTCATATCAGGGTTTTCCATATCGCCGGTAAATGAATCTTTTTTGTGCGGCAACGGTGCGGTAATTTTTTTGTAATCCATCTTTTTAATATTCATTAATAATTCCACGGTGTTATCCAGCATTTCCCGGCTGCTTCGTTTTACATATTCGTTCTTTTTAAACTGTAATACGTTTTTGTCCATATCCTCAGCCGTCCACCCACGGCTCCATCCTACAAAACTAAAAGGCGGAATAACAAAACCGAGACTTGTAAAGAAGCTCATCATTTGACCCGACACCTGTTGAATATTATCCTGCCCGCCAGTAATAATAAATGAGGCCACTTTGTTTTTAATAAGGATTTTATCTTTAATGGTTATTTGATTTTGTACTGTATTTAACCGTTCACACATTTTATAATATAGGGAGGAGGCCTGCCCCCACCGGATAGGTGTAGCCAGCAATACAATATCGGCCCACAATACCATGTCGGTATAAATTTGTGTCATTCCATCGGCAGGTTCTGCCTCGGTAATACTGCACGGCCAGTTACATGCCTGGGCATGTTGTGAATAGTAGCCCTCGCAATGCCTGAAATTCAAATTTCTCAATTTCAAAGTCTTTGTAGCGGCATTATGTTTCTCTTTTGCATATTCCAATACATCTTCTAAAGCAGCTTCTGATGTGGAATAACGGGGCAATCCATTATTCATATTGGTAGCAGAAATGCCCAATATGTTCAATGAATCCGGTGTGGTTTGATACTTAAGCTTTACCAAATCTTCCAGTAAGGGAGAATCATGATTGGCTTTTTTAGCAGCAACAAGTTCTTTATCGTTTAGTAAAATATCATTGCCTTCTACTTTTACTTCAAAAACAGATTGTTGGTCGTGGTAGCCCGGCGGAGCAGCCCCAGATTCAATATTATATTCCCAGCCATGCCAGGGGCATGTTACATAGTAGCCATCGTTTTTTTTTTCTACACAACCCAGCCCCAATGGGCCGCCACGATGAAGGCAGGCGTTACCAAGTGCTGTAATTTTACCATTGTAATTAAACAGGGCAACTTTTTTATTACCCAACTTTACCACTTTTGATGTGCCGGCCGGCAGCTCACTTAATTCTAATACCTTTTGAAAAGCCATAATAGTTGTTTGCCATTGAATGATTATACGGATGCTATAAATAGCTGCTTAATCTCCGGTGAAAGACAACACCCCATGCCCAAAATAGGCCTGGTATTGTTTACAATAAACTACTACAATATTATTTTTTGCAAGGTCAAGAGTAAGAGGCACAGTAAACTCGTTTACAGCTTTAGAATACTCATATCTTCCAATATCAGTATTCTTAATATCAATCTTCCCTAATGGGTTTGGGCTAAGGGCAACCGTTACATCGGGTGCGCCGGTTTCCACCCAGAAGCCTTTTGCAAACCTTAACAGTAAGCTATTATTATTGCGAATTAATTCTGCGGTGCCTTTAGCTTCAGGCCCATCAATTTTGGCAGTTGCGATAATTTTCAATTTAGCAAGTATTTAGGTTTAGAATGAAGTGGATAACCTGCAATATTCAATACCAACTACACCATTTAAAATAACAGCAAAATAATAAAACCAAGTGCAATAAGAACTCCTGCGAATTTTGGAGTACCATGTGTTGCTTCAGGAATAAGCGTTTCTGCAACCATTGCAATTAAAGCTCCTGCACCAAATAATTCTAAAACTGCAATAAATTCGTGCGATAATTGCTCGGCCAGTAAAAATCCTAAAACAGTTAATACAATAGTACCTACTGACACTAAACCCCAAACTGTATAAATCCATTTTTCACTACGGCCGGCTTCCTTCATGCCAGAAGAGCTTGAAATGGCTTCGGGCAAATTGCCCAATGCAATAGCAAGCAGTAAGGCATAATCAACTCCCTGAGACCATAAGGAAAGGCCAAGCACCAGCGCTTCGGGAATAGCATCCATAGCAGTGCCTACCATTATTGCAAGACCACTGCCCGGCTGCGCCTGTTCTGTTGGTTGTTCCACACATACACCACATCGTTTCCTGTTTTTAGCGCCAAGGTTAGCAATAATTGAATTTACATAACTAAATGCAAATGCACCGGTAAATAAAGCAACTAACCCATAGTACAGGTTAATATTTTTGATTGCATTATGAAATAACTCAACTGTTGCTGTAGCCACCAGTAAACCTGAAGCTACGGCAACAATTTTTGAAATAACAGAGTGCTGAAGGTTTAGTTTTATACCGATTACTGACCCTATTATTATTCCGGTAACAGAGATGAACCCCCAAAAGGCAACTTCAGATAATGACATGATATTAATGTTTATTCCAAGGCAAATGTTAACTGCCCAATAAAAAATATAAAAAGATATTCCCGGGAAGTTACAATTTCTCTGCAATTTTATCCGCATCAATTGAATGATGAGAGCTGTGGTAAACCACTTCTTTATTTTTTAATACAATTACCTGGGGCGATTGGTGTGTTACTTTTAGTGCAGAAGCAATTAAATTAGAAATGCTCCTGTACCGTAACAGGTTCAGATAATTAAAATCTGCTTTGGCCACTATCTGGTGGCTGCCATCTTCCAGTTTTTCTTTTGCAAAAGCACTGATGCCGCAACTAACACTATGCTTAAAAATTACCTGCGGCCTGGTTTCCGAGGCGGCAATAATCTCCTGTACATCTTTTTCAGATGTTATTTCTTTCCATTCTTTCATACTACAATTATTTATTTAAATAGGAATTGAACATCCAAACACTTTTTTCATGTTCGGTAATGTATCCGCTCATTAAAGCATTGGTGCCTTCGTCATTAATTTCTCCGCTTAGCTGCAGCAGTTCTCTTTCTATTTTCAAAATAATAATAAAGCCATCCAGTATATATTGTAAGCCTGCGGCCCCGTTAGCTTCGTTGCTCACCTCCTTGATAGAAGCAATTTTCAGATAATCTGAAAAACTGTTCTTTGGGGCATTGCCAAGCGTCAAAATACGTTCCGCAACTTCATCTATTTTAACCTGCAGGTCGTTATATATTTCTTCAAACTTTAAATGAAGTTCAAAAAAATCTTTTCCCTTTACATTCCAGTGAAAGCCTCTTGTATTTGTGTACAGTAACTGGTAGTTTGCTAAAAGAATATTTAGCCTGCCTGCTATTTCGTCTGCTTTTTTTGTGTCTAATCCAATTTTATTCATAGCGATATTTAAAATTATTGTGGGTTATAGAAAAAAGTTTCCCTTGTAATCTTTCCATCTTTCCATTCCTGTACGGCTATTTCGGTAAGCTTTATTACTTCCCAACCGGGCAGGTTATTTTTAAAATCTAATTCCCACTCTATGGCCGACACATTTTCGCCAACAGACACAAGTTTACCTTTGTAGGTGTTTACCTCGGTCATGTTATCCAGAAAAATTTTATAGTTTTCCAGTAACTTTTTTTTGCCACCTTCACTTGGCTTTCCGGTTACCCCTTCCTGAGTTACAATGTTGTCATCGGAATATTTGTCAATAGCTTCCAGTATTTTTCCATTGTGGGCCATACTGATAAGCCCGTTTGCAGCAGTCTTGATTTCTTCGTGTGTCATGATTTTTTGTTTTTATTGTTTAAAGATATATGAATCAGCCTAATAATACTTGTACCAGTAAAAGAAAATTACGAGCTGCAACTTAACTGAGAGCAACCAACTTTATGTTTCGCCCAATCTGGTCTTTTAGCAAACCATTTTTCATTTTCGGGCTGCTCATCATAAGGCTTTTTCAGTAATTGAAATAATTCATCCACCACACTGTAGTCTCCGTTGTCAGCCGCATCAATTGCTAACTGTGCCATATAGTTTCTCAATACATACTTCGGATTTACACTGTTCATCATCTCTTTTCTGTTACTGTTATCTTCTTTGGAAATATATAAGGAGTACATGGTAAACCATTTTTTCCAATCCTTTTCAAACCTGGAAAAATCATCTGCGTAGCTCATTACTGCCAGGGATTTGATATATGCATCTGAAACTATTCCATCGTAAGAGGAAAGGTTTCTGAAAAACAACGTCATATCCATTTCACTCTTATGTAACAGCCTTTCCAATTCCTGAATAAAGCTTTCTGCCTTTTCAATACCAGCGCTTAACCCAAGTTTTGCCAGCTTCATACTCAATCTCATTTCTTCATATCGCACCTCGGCTGCTAACAGTAATTGTTCCATTGCATCTACATCATTTATCAGGGGCACCAAAGCATTTGCAAACTGGTATAAATTCCATAAAGCTATTTGCCCCTGGTTACCAAACCGGTAACGGCCACGGCCAGCATCAGTTGTATTTGGTGTCCAGTTGGGGTCATAATCTTCCAACCAACCGTACGGACCATAGTCAATTGTAAGACCAAGCACGGACATATTATCTGTATTCATCACACCATGTACAAAGCCTACTCTCTCCCAATCTAAAACCATATCCATTGTTCTTTCTGCTACTTCCTTTAGAAATTTCAGGTACGTCTTTTTACCTGGTGAGCCCAAGTGAGGTAAGAACTGCGTTATGGTATAATCCGTTAATTTTTTCAGGTTTTCTAACTCTTTATGTGCGGCTAATATTTGAAAATTTCCAAAACGGATGAAGCTGGGAGCCACCCTGCATACTATTGCCCCTTTTTCGTAAGCCGCATTTCCGTTATACAAAACATCTCTTAACACTTCATCGCCTGAGAGTATTATTGAGAGAGCCCTTGTAGTAGGTACCCCTAAATGGTGCATGGCTTCGCTACATAAGTACTCCCTGATAGAAGACCTTAATACTGCTAATCCATCAGCTGAACGGGAATAGGGAGTTTTGCCTGCGCCCTTTATTTGAAATGCCCATTGCTGGTTGTTATTGTTAACTTCAAAAAGATTAATTGCACGGCCATCGCCCAACTGTCCTGCCCATGAACCAAACTGGTGCCCGCCATAACGCATAGCATAAGGCTGTGTATTTGGGTAGATGGAATTGCCTGAAAAAACTTTTACAAATTCTTCAGAAGCCGCATTCTCCCTGGTGATGCCAGCTTCTTCCAGCATTTCGTCAGACACATGAATTAATGAAGGGCTGGATGAGGCTGTAGGCTTTACGTAAGAAAAGCATGCATCATTTACCTGCCGTACTTTATTATCTGTATTTGTGTCGGCAGGTAATTGCTTGCTGAAAGTGTCGTTTATATTAAGCTTCATTTTTTTCTTCCTCCTGAATAAATATTGACCTGTACTCAGGGTTTCTCATTGCAACCATATTAATATAGCTGCACGAAATTCCTGCTTTCAGGTTATTATCCTGCAGGTATTTAAATGTGTTTGTAACTAAGTTCCTGCCGATTCCCTTCCCTCTTTCACTCATCGGCACCTCACTATGCCAGAGTACATATTTGTTGTTTTTAATGTAATAACTTACAAAGGATGTTACACCATCCTGTGTCCATTCAAACTTTTTTTCTTTTTCATTAATGCGGAACATTTTATTTCTCCTTTTCTAAAATTCATTATACAATATTTTAAACAGCAATTTGCATTTATTTTAACCTGCTTCTCTATTAACATTACTTGAAATAGTTACAATGATTCTGCAATCCTCAACAGGTTTTTTGCCCTGTTTTCTTTTCCTTCCTGGTGAATTGCGTAGATGACATTATTTAATACCCGTTTTATTATGGTGATGTTTGAAGCAGGCAATGCTTTCTTATAAATGTCATAGAACTCCACAGATTTCAGCATTTTTATAAAATCAGCTTCACTATAGGTGGTACCCTGGTGAAAGGGGTCAACAAAAAAGCCAATTTTATCCATTTCGTTGCCGGTAATATCAGCAACATCTTCCTTATCATTAATAAACGCCAGCACAAAATGCCTTGGCGAGTTAATGCCTATTAAAGGAATATTGAGGCGCCTTGCCACTAATAAATATAAAACACACAACATAATAGGGTTGCCCATTTTATTTTCAATCACCTTATTGATATAAGAGTTTTGCACCCCGGAATAGTCTTCTGTATTTCCCGAAAAGCCATACTTATGCAAAATCACTTCATTCATAGCTTCCACTGCTTCGGCGCCGGATTTGTTTTTTATCATTTCTGCCACCTCTTTTTCCATCTTGCTGATAAAATGTTTTACAGCATCAACATCCAGGCCTGGGTAAGCATACCTGGCTATTATTAAAATACCCTCAAGCAGGTCATCTGATTTCAAGTTTTTCCAGCCATCTATTTCCTTTTTGAGTTTTCTTAACCTTACGCTATTGATAAGAGCCTTAAGGCGATGTTTCTGCAGGTCATTGTTACTTTCATCGTATGCTGTTTGCAGCAGGGGCATAATTTCGGCACCTGCTTTTTTCAAATTATCTTTCACTTGTTCATATATAGCTTCACTTGGGTCATCAAGCAAACTAATCATTGCTTTTGCTTCAGCTTCATTTATCTTTTTCATTTATTTATTCCTTTCTTTTTTAAGTTTTTTATTAAAGCCCTTACTGGTGTTTTTTCAGTTTATCTTTAAACACTTTTTCAAATTTTTCCAGCTTGGGTTGTATCACCATCTGGCAATAAGCCTGGTTTTTGTTATTTGCATAATAGTCCTGGTGATAGTCTTCGGCCTTATAGAAAGCAACAAATGGTTCTACGACTGTAACTATTTTGCCATCATACACTTCTTTGTTCAGGGCAGATACTATATCATCAGCCGCCTTTTTTTGTTCTGGTGTACGGTAAAAAATAACACTTCTGTATTGCGTACCTGCATCAGCTCCCTGCCTGTTTAAAGTAGTAGGGTTATGCGTTGCAAAAAAAACTTTCAGTATTTCTTCTAATGATACTTTTGTATTGTCATAAACAATTTGAGCCACTTCAGCATGGCCAGTTTCTCCACTGCTTACATCATGATAGGATGGGTTAGAAACCTTGCCACCGCTATACCCGCTTTCAACGGAAATAACACCTTTCAATTCTTCATAAACAGCTTCTGTACACCAAAAACAACCGCCTCCTAAGGTGACAGTATCAATGTTTGACACTTTTTCTGCTGCTGTTCCGGCAGCTTTATTTACCGGTGCAAATTCAAGAGAGAGGGAATTAACACAGTATCGCTGACCCGTGGCAGTAGGGCCATCATCAAACAAATGCCCCAAATGACCGCCGCATTTTGCACACATTATCTCTGTACGATGCATACCCAGGCTGTTGTCATCTTTCTTTATTATTTTACCTCCGGCAATTTCTTTGTCAAAACTGGGCCAGCCACACTCGCTATTAAACTTCATATCGTCTGTAAAAAGTTCATTACCACAAGCGGCACATTTATACACTCCCTTTTCTTTATTTAAAAGGAGCTTACCCGTAAATGGCCTCTCGGTGCCTTTTTGCCTCAATACATAATATTGCTCTGGCGAAAGTTGCTTCTTCCATTCTGAATCTGTTTTAGCAAAGCTGAAAATATTTTTTACTTCTTCTGCCTTACTTTGTTGCTGTGCATTGTTTTGACCACAGGAGGCCAATGTGCTGGCAAGCAGCACAACGGCAACTACCTGGTTTTTCAATATTATTCTTTTCACAATTAATTTATTTAATAGTTTGTAAATACTCAATTGCCTTTTCAGTGTTTAAATGAAAATCATTAAACACCACATTGTTTTCCTCATCAATAAAAATGAACCATGGCGTACCGCCTGTACGGTAGTTATACATGATGTTGGAAATGTTACGGGTACTTGCATCGCCATTATCCTGGCCGAACGGGATATGCAGATTGTATTTCTTCTGCACTTCCAGCATTTTTTCAAAAGTGTTAGCCTCCTTGCCTTCAAACACAGTTTGCACAGCAAGGAATACAATTTTGTCATTTCCTTCAAGCGCTTTTACCATTTGTTGCAGCGATGGCAGACCAACGCTATGGCAGCCGGGGCACCAGCTTTGAAAGCAATACACCACTTTAAACTTTCCGTCATAATCTGAAAGTTTTATGGGGTTAATTTTTTCACCTTCTCCATTTACCCATAATGGTACATTCCATTCAGGCGCTTTGGCGCCACCAATTCCGTAAGTATTTTTTGTAGATGTCATTGTATCTCCTTTTATTTTTTTTTGTTTTTGTGTACATGCTTCAGTAACAAAAAAGCTAAGAGCAAGCAACACAGCAAAGATTTTTTTATGCTTAATGTGCATGTTCTTTTAATTTTTCCGGAAACATCTTTTTTAATTTGGCTACTTTAGGGTTAATAACCGCATAACAATACCCGGTATAAGGGTTTCGGTTATAATAATCCTGGTGATACATTTCCGCCGCATAAAAAGTATCTAACGGGCTAAGTTCCGTTACTACTTTCTTATTAAGATGAGTTTGAAACCCGTCTATTACAGCTTCCGCAATTTGCTTTTGCTCATCGTTGTGGTAATAAATAACCGAACGGTATTGTGTACCTGCATCAGCACCTTGTTTGTTTAAGGATGTGGGGTCGTGGCTGCTCATAAAAACTATAACCAGGTCTTCGTAACTGATTACGTCCTTATCAAAACTTACCTGTACTACTTCTGCATGGCCAGTATTGCCATTGCATACTGAGCGATAATCGGGATTAGGCATACTGCCGCCGGAATAGCCAGAAACTACTTTCTCTACGCCTTCCAAACGCTGTAAAACAGCTTCAACGCACCAAAAACACCCGCCGCCAAATGTAGCCATTTCAATATTTTTCATTGTTTTAAATTTTTATTCTTGTACTCTGCAGTTACCGTAATAATCCTGATGGTATTCTTCTGCTTTATAAAATGTTTCTAAAGGTTCAACCTCAGTTGTAATTGTTTTGTTTTTTTGTTCTTTTATTTTGCTGTAAACATCTTTCACTGCATCATACTGTTCATCGTTTCTATATAAAATAATTGAGCGGTACTGGGATTTGGGATAGATTTTATTGTCATTTCCAGTTGTCCCATATTTTTTTAAGAAAAGCTCTACCAGTTCTCTATATGAAATTTTCTCTGCATTAAACTCTACATTCACCACTTCTGCATGCCCGGTTTTTCCTCCGCATACATCATGGTAAGTAGGATTTACAGATGTGCCGCCTGCATAACCAGACACAGCATCTATCACCCCGGGGATAGCTTGAAAATAATTTTCAACTCCCCAGAAACATCCTCCACCAAATGTTGCTAATTGTGTATTCATTTCTTTTTTTGTTTTTTAATTAACGGGCCACTGTCAATAGCACTAATGATAATCTTCTGCTTTGTAAAAGGTATCTAATGCAGTGACCTCTGTAGTAATATCAATACCTGCCTGTTCCATTTTTTCTTTAACCTTATTTCTTACCACCAGTTCTTGTTGTTCGTTTCTGAATAAAATAATTGACCGGGTTGGTGATTTTGGATTCCAGTTATTGCTGCTATCTGTAGTACCATACTCTCTTAAAAACATATCTACCAACGTTGCAAAAGATATAACCTCCGGGTCAAACTCTACGTTTACCACCTCTGCATGCCCGGACCTTCCACTGCAGACATCATCATAATCCGGATTAATCCAAATGCCCCCGGCAAAACCAGTTATTACTTTAATAACACCTGGAATTTGAATAAAGTATTCTTTAACCTCACTGTAACACCCTTTGCCAAAAGTTGCAAACTCCGTTTTCAATTATTCAATTTTTTTTATTGTGTAAAGTTCGTTTACCGTAGTGCTCAACGGGTAATTCATAGCACACTACTATTTGTAAATTATTCCTTACCGGTAACTTCCTTATCTAAAGAGAGTGAGTTAATACAATACCGCAGGCCACTTGGCGCAGGGCCATCAGGAAACACATGCCCAAGATGTGAATCACATACATTACACTGCACTTCAATCCGTGTCATGCCCCATGATTTATCTTTGATGTATTTAATAGCATTTTCTTTTGCAGGCTGTGTAAAGCTGGGCCAGCCGGTACCCGAATCAAACTTTTCACCACTATCAAACAGCAGGGTATCGCAACATACACAGTGATACTTTCCGGGGGAGTGACTTTCGCAATACTCTCCTGAAAAGCTGGGTTCTGTGCCGTGTTTACGGGTAATACGGAATTGCCCTGGGGTTAGAAGTTCCTTCCATTCTTCTTCTGTTTTTTCCACCCTTTTATCTGGTACAGGGTTAGCTTTAGAGCTAAAGTTGAGTACATCATTCCAGTTAAGCATAATATCTCCTTTTTTGTTTGCAAAGATATTTTACAGCAGCTACGGAATGATAGCACATAGGTCACGGTTATTTGTAAATTATTCCTGACGCCGGGTAAACACTACTTAATTGAAGGCTCACTTAATTTTACAAGGCAGCAGAAACTCATTTGCGTTTGGAGCGGAATTTGAGTGGGCTTTGTTTTGTGCTTTTCTTAAAGAAATTACTAAACGCCTGTATATCGGTAAACCCAAGGTCGTCTGCAATAGTGCTTACAGGCTCATCTGTATAAAGCAATTGCCTTTTTGCTTCAATAAGCCTTCTGTCATTAATTATCTGAAGTGGCGTTTTATCAATATATTTTGCAAAAATGTTTGAGATGGTTTTAGGGGATTTAAACAACAGCCTGGCGTAATCAGAAACCTTTGTGTACTTTTTATAATGTTGCTCAACAAGATAGCTATATTCCCTGATTATAGCTATACCTGCATCATCTTGTCTTATATTGAAATTTTTTTGCCGGTAAATCCGTGCACACAGAATAAGAAACCTTTTTAAAAGGGCGCCAAGCATTTCCATTTTGTAACTGTCATTTTCTTCCATTTCCATCATCAGTATTTGCCATAGCATAGAAAAATGTTCAATTTTCTTTTGCGGTATGATGATTTTGGGTATAGAGGATGCTCCAAAAAACAGAAGACCTTTACAACCTAAGTCGTTATCGTTTTGTTCAATACAATAAAAATCCCGGTTAAATTGTATAATGTTTAGTTCATCAAAGTTGTATTCTTTTACCTTATGAAATTCGGTAAGGAATAAGATACAATTTTTGCCCAGGCTTATCTTTTGATTATCTATAACAAAATCTGCATTTTTCTTTGTATTCCAGATTACGCTGAGGCTGGTCTTTAATTCTTCCCTAAACATATAAGCCCTTTCGGGTACAATGGACCCAATAAACAGTATTTGATTTTGATTCCCTATATATCGCATTTACACACGAAAATATGGCTTAATTTAATACAACACCTCCGTAAGCAGTCTTAATCCATCCCTAAATAATCCTCAATCGCTCCTTAATTATTTCTCAATCGTAAGACTACTATTTTTAGCTAAACTTATTCACATTTTGAGATTTATTTTAAAAAAATGCAGAATTTATTTTTATGTTTGTCGCCCAACAAAAGAAAGGAACTATGATACAGACGATTAATCCAAACATGATTTTATTAGCCAGGGAAGCCAGAGGCTTCAGCCAATCGGTGCTGGCTGAGAAGCTGAACAGTTACAAGGCCAATATCTCCAGGCTGGAGCATGGCGATACTGCTGTTGATGAGGAAGTATTGGCAGCACTTTCAGAAGCCACCAACTATCCCCCGCATTTCTTTTTGCAAAAAGGCGAGATTATGCCGGTGAACCTGAGCTACCGCAAGCGGAAAAATGTACCCGCCAAACTTATAACACCCATTGAAGCACAAATGAACATCATCCGCCGCCATGTGCAAACGGTAACCCGTGCTATGGAGCAATTAGTTCCTGAACTGCCTTTGTATAAAGTGGATGAAACCAATACCCCGGAGAAAATAGCGGCTCTGGTAAGAAAGAAATGGAATATACCTGCCGGTGCCGTTGAGAACCTTAGTAAAATATTGGAAGAAAAAGGAATCATCATCAGCAGTTTTGATTTTGGAACAGACAGGGTGGACAGCCGCAGTATGCTTACAGATGATAATTACCCTATCATCTTCCTCAACAAAAACCTGCTGGGTGACAGGCAGCGGTTTTCACTGGCTTTTGAATTGGGGCATTTAATCATGCACACCTTTTGTACCGTGCCGCATGACCGGGATATAAGCCATGAAGCCAACCTGTTTGCTGCTGAGTTCTTAATGCCTGCAAAGGATATTCTGAAAGA
Organism: Bacteroidia bacterium Ga0077558; assembly: GCA_001464625.1. GTDB lineage: Bacteria > Bacteroidota > Bacteroidia > Chitinophagales > Chitinophagaceae > JJ008. The sequence continues at coordinate 73,760 of LNFJ01000171.1, forward strand.
CTTTAAAGACGGTGTTACCCTTTCGCTCTTAGGCGAACTGAAACGCAAATGGAAAGTGAGCATGATTGCATTATTATACCGGGCTGATGATTTAGGGTTGCTTACCACGAATCAAAAAAGATACCTGGTGCAACAGTTTAACGACCAGAAAATAAGAAGAAGGGAACCGCAACAATTAGACGTACCCAAAGAAAATCCGCAACTGATGCAAAGGCTACTGGCTGATTTTATGAGTAAAACAAAGTTGGGCGTAATACAATTGTGTACGGTACTTGCTATTGAACATGAAGATTATTTAGCTTACTACGGCTAAGAAAGGAAATAAACTACTGACCCGGATTTATTAACAGACAAAACGAACCACGATGAGTATTACAGAAAACACAATTGAAGTAAAGCCCTACAGCCTGACAGAACTGGCAAACATTTATGGCATAACCAATCGTACTATGAAAAGCTGGATTGTCAGGCATAATGAGGCAATAGGTGAAAAGGTAGGCAGGTTGTATAATGCCAAACAAGTAGCAATTATCTTTGACAGGTTGGGACTGCCAGGGAAAGCAGTGGAATATTAAAATAATTTTGAGTTATGACAAAAAAAGAAATTGACTTAAAAGGCGGTGTACTTATTATTGGTTCATTGCTGTGGCAAGACTATTTGGATAAACCAGGTGATGATATACGCAAAAATTGGAGAGCAAATTCGTTGTCAATTACTAATAAAATTCAGGTCAGAATACCAATCAGGTATGGCAGGTTTTCAGAAAAGAGCCAGATTTATACAATGGTATTTTCAAATGCTTGCAAACGAAAGTCGGGTACAGCTTTCGTAGTACCTTTTTTATCCCAAATACAAAGTAATAAACAACTAATTAACGAAGCGGAAAAATTATCAGAAGCCGAAGGAATGAAAAAGAAATTCGTAGCAGGCGATGATGTGTGGAGTGTATTAGGCATCTTGATAAACCCAAAACATAATGGGGCAAAAGTTAAAAGAAATCTTGTTGCACTTTGGAATAATTCATTGAATAAAGCATTTGATGAGAAACTTTTTAGGATTGGTAAAGAAAAGCCTTGTTTAAAGAGTAATGGTGTTTTAGATATTCCCTGGCCTTCTACTATTGACCCTCGCAAAAGTGAAGAATTAAGTAGTTATGATTTTATTATTGCTACTGCTACCAAGCCTACAAAGTATCCATTAATAAAAGAATTATCTGGCTGCGTAAAAAATGATACCGGCAGATACTATTTCGTTGAAAATTATAAATCAGGTATTGTTACATTTCAGGATTTACAGGTAATGAGTTCGTAAAGCAACATAGTTTAATCTTTGAAGTAATTAATCACCGCTTTTACAAAGCGGCTTTTTTTTATACCCGTTCCACGCAAAACTTTCATTAGACAGAATCGGACAAAATCATCCGAAACTTACAAATACTTACAACTTCTTTCAACAACTTGCTGAAACTTGCTCAAAGTGGAAAGTGACCCCTTTGCCCCATAGTATGTTTGTGTTGTCAATCGGAATTAACAAACTAAAAAATAAAAAAGATGAGACAACAGGCACTACGAAAAGAAAGAACAACAAGACCCACGATGAGGGTTGTAAAAGGGCTGAAAGACACACAAACCGAATTAGCTCCACTCGTAAACACAGCATGGAATTTTGCTTACAGCAGCCTCTGGAACTGTACCCAATTCTCTCAAAAGGAAATTGATACTGCCAAAGAAAAAATTGAAGAATACCTGCGGCTGGCAAAGCATCCTGAAAAAGCATTTTCCATTTTCTGCCAGCGGGTACTGCTTACCCGGTATTATATCAGTAAGAACAGCAGCCGCTATGTTCCCCTGCCATCCGTATGGCTTGACCGCACAAACGAAAACGGTTTTGCCGGTACAAAAGCCTGGTATGATGAAATCAAATCTGTAAGGGAATCATTGCCCAATTACAAAAACGAATTGAAAGCAATGGCTGAAGCCGTGCTGGAGTTCAGCGAAGAACCAACGATTCAGAATTATCAATACTGGAGAAAATATTTTATAGACAAGCAAACGCCGGGACTTTTGAACCTGTTCCAGGTAGTAGCTATTCAGCAACTGTGCAACAACTAAGCAATGACCCGTACCCCAAAACCATATTACGATGAGCAGGGCCATTTGATAATCCGTCCCTACCGCATGAAGGATTTAGCAGCTATTTACTGTGTAAGTACCAAAACCATGAAGCGGTGGATTGATAGCAAAGCCCCTGCTTACAGTAACAAAACAAAAATGTTCTTTACCATAGAACAGGTAACGGGCATATTCACAGCACTTGGCGTACCACAAAAAATTGCACTTGTAGTACCACTAAAAGAATTAAAACAAGCAGTTTAAAATATTTCCTATGGAAACTAAAACAACAAGCGAAACCACATCCAGCAGCATACTGCTCACGGGGATAGTGTTCTTAGCCAACCTTGACTTTGTAGGGCTATTGGACTATGCCTTAAAAGCTGGAATTGGCGGAGCCATCTGGCTGGGATTTAAACTTACCGCTGATTATTTAGAAAGAAAAAGAAAGAGCAAGTAATGAGTGCTGCTGCAAAAATATTAACCGGCACACTCGTAGGCGCAGGTGTAGTAGCTGTGTATGGCTATGTAAAGAAGCTAAAGAAAACACAGGCTGAACTGGAAATCATTCCTACTGCTAACCTGTACCAGCTAACCTGGAACGCCATCGTTGTCCGTGTTGATGTCCTGTTGAAAAACCCGACAAAGGGGACTTTCTCTATAAAGTTCCCCTTTGTTAAACTTATCAGCAATGGTACAACGGTAGGCAGCAGCCAGGCAGTGAACAAGGATATAAAAATTCCCCCTTATGGTGAAGTGGTTATCAGTAAACTACTGGTAACAATACCGGTCAGCAGTTTCTTTTCCGTGGCAAGTGATGTATTGAAAAACCTGCAGAACAAAAAGCCGGTGAAGCTGACCATCAAAGTGATGACAACGGTAAACCTGGGATGGACAGAACTTCCTTATGAGAGCAATAATGAAGTAACTATTAAAAAGTAAAGTGTGGAAGCAACTAAAAAAAGACATATCAAAAGCGGAAAGGAATATGACCACCTGTTTCCCATAGCAGAGGGCAGCAATTCCACCATCCGCAAAAATGCGAATGTCTATCATACGGTTGATTTTATACCGAGAGTGGTGAACGAAACACTTTATCAAACCAAATCATTAGCTGAACAACTAAAAACAAACAATACCTATGAAACCTGTAAAAATATCTGGCACTTCGTATATGAACACATTAACTACAAAAAAGATGCACCGGGTTATGAGCAAATAAGAAACCCGGCAAGAGCCTGGCACGACCGTTTTAGTGGGGTAGATTGTGACTGTTACTCGGTTTTCATATCCAGTATCCTTTCCAATCTCGGCATAGCCCATACGTTGCGTATTACCAAATATCACCGTGACTACTTTCAGCACATCTACCCCATCGTGCCTTTTCAAAATGGTTATATCACCATTGATTGTGTGACTGACCGCTTTAATTATGAAGTACCATTTAGTGAAAAAAAAGATTATCCTATGGATTTACAATATCTCAGTGGCTTTGATGATGGTTTTGAAATAAATGGTGCCGGTGATGGCATGGCCGAGCTGGGCAAACTTATCCAGCGTAAAATGGGTGGTGGTAAAAAGCCCTCACCATTGAAAGCCAAATCACCAGTACCGGTTAAAAAGTCAATGCCGTTTATGAAAAAGAAAGCGGCGCTGCTTACCAAAGGGAGCAACCTCAATCCTGTGGAAACTCCAACTCCCGTAACTGCCGGAAATCCAAAACCCAAGAAGAAAAAGTTCCTGGGCAAGATGCTGAATGTGGTGAATAAGGCTAACCCTGCTACGGTGCTGCTGCGTAATGGCATTCTTGCCAGCATGAAACTGAATATCCGCAATGCAGCAGGCCGTCTTCGCTGGAGTTACCTTTCACCACAGCAGGCATCGGCAAAAAGTATTGACCCGGTAAAATTTCAAAAGCTGATTGCAGCAAGACAGAAATTAGAAAAGATATTTTTCGGTGCAGGCGGCAATCCGAAAAATCTAAAGAAAGCCATCCTCGGTGGAAAGGGCAACAAAGACAAAGCAGTGAATGGGCTGGATGGATTTGGCATGATTGAACTGGAAGGTGTGGAATACATGAATGCTTACACACCCATAAGCGAACTGTTAGGTACTGAGATTTACTATAATGAAAATGTAAATGGCATGGAAGGATTTGGTGAACTCGGTGAACCCATTACCATGAGCACCATAGCGGCGGCAGCGGGTGTGATAGCAGGTATTGTTGCCATGCTGAAAGATGTGGGCAATATTTTTCAGAAGAAAACAAAAGGATCTGAAGATTTTGACGAAACAAAAAATGAACAGGCAGATAAAGAAAATCCAGTGCCAGTTCCAACCACTGCCACACCGGGAATAGTACCAACGGTTACAGTAAAAGAAAATTCAGAAACTCCGGGAGTAATTGTGAAAACAGCAACACCAGGGTCCGAATCCGGTAATACTGAAGTTGTAAAGTTTAACACTGAGCAACAAATGGTGGAGACTAAATCAGAAACAGTCCCTGTCAATACATCTGAGGCTAATGTAACAACAAACCAAAACACGGATAATCCTGGCAACAACAATGACAATCCTGGTTTTTGGGAAAAGAATAAGAAATGGCTGAAGCCGGTTGCTATTGGTGTGGGAGGCTTAACCATTATCGGGATTGGCTATGCCATGATGAAAGGCGGTAAAACACAAAACAAATCCTCACCACAAGGTGGTGGTTTATCAGGCGCACCCAATTACAAAAAACGAAAGAACCACAAACGAAATAAATCCAAACAACAAAAGAAAAAATCAGTAGCCCTGCTCTGATTCAATCCGTACACTTTTAAAACAAAATTCAATATGGCTAAAGCGAAAAACTCATACAAGAAAAATGCCCGGAAGAAAAATTTCCTGAAAGGCATGAATGAAGAATTGCCTACCAAAGGCAATGTAAAAAACACGGTACTGGAAACCGGCAAGGATTTACTGGTAGCCGTACTCGGCGGCGGGCTGATAGGCTCTGCTATCGGAAGGCCATCACTGGCCATTGGTTTGGTAACAACCGGAACCGGTCACTACACGCAAAACCGTTTGCTCACCTTGCTGGGCATAGGAATGATGGCAGCCAATGGTTTTCAGAAAAGCAAAGCCGTTAATGGCCTGGAAGGTTTGGATGGCGTAAAAGAAAGGCTGATGGCTTACAAAGAAAACTTTTCTGAAAAGCTCTACTTAGACAAAATCATCAAACAAAAATCAGCCGCAGCAGCAACCAACGGTATAGGTGAACTGCAATACTTCAATTACAACAATGACCTGAGTGGTGGATTGAATGCTTTGGAGAGCATAGAGAACCAGCTTATAGAAAGCGGTATGCAGTTTCAGCAAATGACAGGCGCAGCACTTCCTGAAATGGAGGAAGATGACCAGTGGGAAGAAAGGTTGTATTAACCCCGCCCCTAAAGAGGGGTAAAACAAAAACACTTAAACAAACAATTATTTAATAATCACGCCTAACTCCCCTTCAGGGGTTAGGGGGTAAACTCAAATTTTATGTTAGGACTCTTAGAAGGTATTGAAGAATACAATAACCAGGGCGCATTACTCGGACTGGAAGGTGTAGATGACGGCGAACTGCTCGGCGCATTGCGTAAGATGAACCCTGTGCAGCGTTTGCGTATGGTTTCCAAATTATCCAACACCGGCTCGCCCAGCAAAGGCTCAAGGGCGGAAATGGAAAAATTCTTCGGCGAACTGCCGGTGCATATCAAAGAAGCATTGGTAAAAGGCGACCTGCGTTTAGCGGATAGTATAATCTATTCCATCAAGCCGGTTACTTCCAAAACAATCAAGCTGTTTGAAACGCAGGATGATAAAGAAATCGGTTTGCGTAATATCAGCAATTCCAAATTGCCCAAGAACCAGGCATTCCTGGCAAGCGGCATTATCCTGCTGGCCGGTACATCTGCCGATGCAAGCAAAGACAAAGTGATTGCCACTAATTACAAAGGGCTGGAAGAATTTCCTGCCATTGCAAATGGTGAGTTCAACCTGAAAAGCAACAAGAAACAAATTGTACCGGAAACCAGCAATGCTGTTTTTAAAACAGGCAGCAACCGCAATGTACCGCTGGGTTATTACAAACTGGCCAATCCACGCCTCATCCACGATGATGTGCTGATTGAAATGACAGTGGAACTCGGCACAATGGAGGGCATACCGCAGAACACCTATATCTATGCGGCCATGCACGGAACGATTACCACTCCGTAAAAGTAATTAAGAGTTTCAGTTACTACTAACTTGAGGCGAAAGCTGAAAGTTAAAACGGCGGAGAGGGATGGGTAATAACTCTCCGCCGGTAGTAGCTGATTTTTAAAAAAGGAATCTGAATAATCCGTACTAATCCGTACCCTATGCAAACTGTAAAGAAACGATTTGACATTGCTGTAACCGAAGCTGGTAAAACATTCAGCAAAACATTTGAACTGGATAAAAACATTACAGCCGTAAAAGGCATATTGTTTACATCTGATAAAGATGATTTGCTGTACTACAGGGGTTCACAAAAGGTAGAAATCAACAAAGAGGAGATTTTCCCTGAGAACTATGAGAGCAAGTTGCTTTTGTCCGGTATCAATGTTTCACCCAACAACCGCTACTATGATTTAGGCAATCAGCCAGCAGGCAACGGTGCTATCAAAGTAGAATACAAAGACAGCAATGATAGCCGTGCCCTGTTTACTCCTTACCGTGTTTCACTGTATGTAGAATGTGTGTTGCAATGATGAAGGAGCAGGTTATCATACAACCAATAAGTATCAGCAAGAGAGGTCAGCAAAACTTCTTCCAGGTAAAACTGCCCAGGGATACGCATAGAATCATTGGTATTGAAACAGGCTTGTACCTGCTGAATGTACCGGGTTATGTTATACCGGCATCCGAGCAATCAATGCTGATGCGAAGAAATAACCTGATGGGTGTGGTTAAACTTCGGGCAAACGGAAAACCAGATGTATTTTATTCAAAGGAGGTGTTTGAAAGGGACATTAATATCAGTGCTGGTGAAATGAAAATTGTTCCTCCACCGGTAGTTTCAGAAGAAAGAACCCCCTTAAGAAAACTGGATGAGCAACCAGATGGCAACAGCTTTGATTATTTCACTCACTGGACACACGGAGCAAAACGGGAAGAAGACCCTTTGAACATTTGTGGCTGTGCTTTTATCAACGGGCAATATAAAGATGCCATTGGTGAATATTTTTATATGGATGTCAGCTATAAAATAATGCTCTATATCTGGATTGAAAGAAAGACAAATCAGCAGCAATGACAATTAACCTGGCACTGGAATATATAGCAAGGCGGATGAGGGAGCTTGGTTACGGGGATGATTACAGCATCCAGTTCAGGCATTTTGTATTGTCTTCAAAAGCAAAGCTGAAAATACATGCCGGAAGCCAGTTGTTTATCCTGATTGAACCATCAGAGAGCATTGCTGTAAGAAGTGATAGCGGCGTATTTGATGTTACAACCGAAAATGTAAATGAACTGCATTATGAACACCGGGGAGAGATACGGATAAGAAACTATACCGTCATTACCCAACATGCAAGATTTATTCAGGTAATACCAAACGAAAACAAACCATGCCCATAACACACGATAATTACGACCAACTGAAAATTGATAAGCTGCGGCATTACCTGGAAGACATGACAGCAAAAGGACATGCCAAACCTTACGAAGTTTTTGTGGACAGCCTGAAAGTTGTTCCCAAAACGGAAGACCCGAAAGATTTTGAAAACTATGAGTATTACATGAATGATGATACGGAAAAAATCCGAATTGTTATTTATAACTCTAACCTATCACCACGCAATGACCAGTATTGTTTTTATGTAAAACAGCATAAACAGGACAAAGGATTGAACGGCCTCGGTGATATAGAAAACATCATCCAGGAAAAACTGACTGCAAGGGATAAAGAACATGAAGTGAAACGGATGCAGGAGGAACTGACGGAGACCAAACAAAAGCTGGAAGAAGCGGAAGAATATATTGATGAACTGGAAGAAAAATTGGAGTTGTCTGCTAACGATAAGCACAAATTAAAAAATATTGACCTGGTAGAACTCGGTTCTGCCGTGCTGGGCAGGTTGGCTGAAAAGAATGCTGATGTGTTAAGCGGTTTAGGTTTATCAGGTATCGGTAATAAGGAACAAAAACAATTAGATACTCCGCAACCACAAGGTGAAGTCAGTTTTCAAAAGAAAACTGATACCGCAGCAGTAACAGAAGAAGAACAGCAATACATTGCCACCTTAAAGCAACTACAGAACTGCTTTGATGAACCACAAATGGTTGCGGTGATTGGCATACTCAATCAACTGATGGTCGACCCGTCACAGGTGGAGCCTGTGGCGGATTTACTTAACGCAAAAACTTAATAACTATGAAAAAATATCAGTACGACATTTCCATTGAAGCCAAAACAGAAGCAGAGGCCGATGCAAAGATGACAGCACTCATAACATTGGCTTCAAAACTCAGTCAGAAAGAATTGACTAAGCTGGCACATACCATTATGAATGACCCGATAAAAACAGCTTTGGCAAAAAAGTATCTCGGCGTTTAAGCCCCCTAACCCCCTAAAGGGGGAATAAGAAATCCAATATCCTATGAACCAGGAAACTCCCATCCACCAACAGGACGAATTTACCCTTGAGGAAAAAATCAAGTATGGCATACTCGGCGTGATTGTGCTGGGTGGGAGTTTCTTTATTGGCAGAAAGCTGGTACGCCGGGCTAAGTCCTATTCGGAAGAAAAGAAAACTTATGAGGAAGGTAATGAAGCGACTTATGCCAAACAACTGAAAATGGCTTTTGACAATGATATGTGGTTTGGCTGGGGAACTGACGAAGAAGCTATTCGCAAAGTGTTAAGGGCAATACCAAGCAAGGAGTATTTCAGAAAAGTTATTAATTCCTATCAAAAACTGTATGCAAGAAGTCTGATGAAGGACATGCAGGATGAACTGACATCCGCTGAGTACAATGAGATGCTGGCTATCCTTTCGGTAAAACCGGAAAGAGGAAAAACATTGCAGCAGCCCAAACTGACCAGTGAACAGATACTATCCTGGGCAAAAAGGTTAAGGTCGGCGTTTAATGAGAACACCTGGGGATTTTTGCCGTATGGAACGGATGAAGATGCAATAAAAGCAGTGTTCCAGGAAATACCTACACAGTCGGCATTTGCACAAGTGGCGGCAGCATACAAAAAGGAGTATAATGATGACCTGATGGCCGACTTAAAAGATGAACTCACTGTGTTTGAGTATGCTGATATGATGGGCATCCTTACCAAAAAACCGAAGATGTAAACTATGAAAACGAATCAACACAATAAAAAGCAGAAAAGGAAGCGGATTGTGATTACGACCCTGGCGGTGGGAGCAGCAGGTATCCTGGGTTATTTTGGCTGGCAGTATTACAAAAAGAAAAAAGGGAAGAACAGCGATGAGCCCGATGTATCATTCAAAAAGAAAGAACCGGAGGATATTAAACCGGTTTATGTTGATACACCTGCTTATACCCCGGCGATAAAACCCAAAATTAAACCAAGACCAAAGCCGCAAGTAATTTATGATAACCCTTTCCTGGAAGTACCACCGGTGAGCAAGGACGGTTTTCCACTCAAGCGGGGAAGCAAGGGTGAAAAGGTAAGGGCATTACAGGAAGTATTGATTGCAAAACATGGTAAACAAATATTGCCCCGCTATGGCGCTGACGGTGATTTTGGACCAGAAATGTCCGCTGCACTAAAGAAACTGAAACTTCCTGCAACGATTGAACAGAGCACCTACAATGTACTGATGCAGGGACAGAAAATAAGCAGTGGAAATGGAAGCGGCAGTCTCGCTCAACAATTTATTGCAGCAGCAACCAAAAAAGATTTTAACCAGACCATTCAGTTACTCAAGCGGCTTAAATCAAAAGATGATTATAAAGAAGTAAGCGGTGAATTTAAAAACTACCGTATTGGCGGCGGAGTTCGGCAGACACTTGTTAATGCACTGCTCAATACATTCAGCAAAGAAGACCAGAAGCAGACTATCCGTTTTGAGTTCCTGCGGATGGGGCTGCAGTTTGATGGCAAGAAATGGAGTTTAGACGGATTTGACGGGGTGAGTATCGTAACCATTGAACCCGCAACTGTTTGGGTGAATGCTAACCAGGCAATAAAAGTTCCCGCTAAAATGGTACTCGGCAATGAAGTAACCAAACGGCTTGACTACACTCTCTTTGAAAACAACGGCAAGCATTTTTTAGTGCAAACAAAATCAGTAACACAACTATAAAACTCAATTTATGAAAAGACATATCCGCTACATCGTTGTACACAGTACCGCAACATTTGACCCAAAGGTTTCCCAGTTCTATGGCCACTATCATTATGTGGTGGAAAGAACCGGCGAAATAAAAAAAGTACATGGCGATACCGCTATCATAAAGAATGTGGAGAAGGTGGATAATGAAGCCATCCATATCGCCTATGCAGGCGGCAGAAATAAAACCGGTACACTTGGCGACACCAAAACACCCAACCAGGAAGAAGCCCTCTTTAATAAAATTGTGGCACTCTCCATTAAATATCCAGGTGCTGCTATTGTGGGGCATGATGAACTGGAACCGGGTTCCATCTCACCTGGCTTCAGTGTGAAGGAATGGATAAAAAATTATGAGCCAGACCTTAACCTTTCCAAAGCCAGTTAACCAATTAATCCATTTTAAATCCAACCCTATGTTACAATCTATATTAAAAACCATGACTGAAAGAGGCTATAAAATTTACAGCCGCCCTTTTGAACTCAATATTGTGGGCATTCGTGCCAACAGCACCGTGCCTAATAGTTTTGACGACACCCTCAATATCTTTTATAAAAACTCATCCGGTGACTGGCAGCACCACCGCTGCCCGGCAACAACTGACCCTGGCACGTTCTGGCTGCGTAACCTGATGAACCCCCAGGGTACGGCTATATTGAAGCAGGGACAGTATATCGGCTCACACGGTATCGGTATGCACCGGGGCAAATACTTAGCCCTTACGCAGAAAAGGCCTTTGACTGTAATCCGGGATTATGACCGTGATGCTATACTTGACTTTAATAATGGCAAAGAACAGACCGGCATATTCGGTATCAATATTCACCGGGCATCCATTAACGGTACAACAAAGTTTGTGGAGAAGCATTCCGCCGGTTGCCAGGTGTTTGCCAATATCAATGACTTCAACCTGATGATGCAGTTGGCGCAGCGCCATAAACAGCTTTATGGTAATGATTTTACCTACACACTGATTGATGAGAGGGCTTTAGTCCGTGAAGCAAAAAAAAATTAATGTTTGACCTGGTGGGGCTGGGTATTGCCACAGCCCTGGGCTTCGCTACTTATCAGCTTGTAAAAGACCCGTAATGAGAAAGTTTATAGCAGAATTATTTAAAGATAAAAACGGCTGCTACAGTTTAAGGGAACTGGCAATCGCATTGCTTCTCCTGGCACTGATAGCAAGCTGGATAGCACAGCAGTTTTTCAATAAAGCTGTTCCTGAATTTATGTTTTACTCTTTTGCAAGCCTGATTGGTGCCGGTTGCTTTGGTTACTCTATTGAACGCAAATCAAATATTGACAATAACAATCCTACAATCTGATATGAAAAACTTAAAAACAATACTTACCCTTTTAATTGGTGCCGTTATCGGCTTTTCCTTTTGCCAGTTCTTTCACCGAAACTGCCCCGATGTTTATCCTCCGGTTAAGATTGCTGACAGCAAGGCTTCAGAACTGGAAAAGAAAGCACAGGATACAGAAGCAAAGTACCTGCAAAAGATAGATTCTGTCCAGCAGCGTACACAAGCCCTGAACGAATCCCTTAAAAAAACAAAAAACGCATTGGATAAAACCAAAAGAAAAAACATTGAGTTGCAAACACAGGTATATGATTTAATTGACAGGCAGAGAGTTTATAAAGAGGTGCTTGATACAGCCAGCTTTATTACCGGGTGTGATTCGCTGCAAAACAGGGTTGAAGAACTAATTACCGAAACAAATCTACAGGACAGCATACAAACCGCAATCACAGACAATCTGCATGAGCAGCTTCTGCAAAAAGATTCTGTTATCCTGCTGAAAGATTCGCTGTACCAGCAACTGAACAAATCATTTGAGCAGAGCATCGAACAGCAGAAACTGCTGGAGCAACAGGCAAAATTCTACAAGAAAAAATATAAACGACAACGGCTCGGCAGCAAATTAAAAAACCTGGGGCTGCTTATTATATCCGGGTTTGCTGCCTCCCAACTTATTCACTAATCCAAAATGTTTACATGGCTGCGAAAGAAAAGACAATTGTAGCTACTGCCACATTTGTTACATCCCTTTTATCCTACCTCTATGCAAAGGAAGCGGATAAAGACTCAGTGGCCTATGTGATGGTGGGCGGTTTTATCGGTTCCCTTCTTGGAGAAGGTATAGCAGAGGCTATAAAAAAGAACAGTTCGGACAATAAAAATAATTCAGATGCCAATAGAAATATATAACAACGGGCCTTCACTGAAAATTGTAAACGGAGGCAGTGTAATCCTGGTAAGCAAAATTCAAATTAAGACTATTGAAACCATCCGTAATGATGTGATACGGCTGGACATTGGTGAAGGGGCATTGAAAAACATTTATGTCAGGTTCGCTGATGTAACAACTCCGGCAGGTCTGGCTGATGCAGGCCAGTTAAGAGATGCTATTAACGCCATGCTGTTAAGCAATGTGGCAGGTGGGGCAACTGAAATAAAACAGGACACCGAAATAGGTATTTTGAACGGTATCCTTGGTGCGCTGAACGACCTGAAAGGAATTATGAATACCGGCGGAGGTGGGGGTATTAAGCAGCCTGTCCGCATAGATGAATCCACACCTAATGTGGTTTATTACGGATATGCTGCCATCGGCTCTGCCATTGATGCGCCAGTTTGGGCAATCCAGCGTGTTACAAGAGCCAATGATATTATTGTGTATGAGTGGGCTGACGGAAATGAAAACTATGATAATGTTTGGGAAAATCGCTACATGCTGGACTACTCCGGTATCGGTATTATCAGGGAATAACCATCCATTAAGAAACCATGAAATACCAAACCATACCTGAAATTGTGCTTGGCGAAACTCCGGAAGTTAATGTTCCGGAGTTAGCTGTTTCTTATACAAGGAGCAGGCAGAAAGATTTTGGTAAAATCACTTCATCAAAAGATGCGGCTGATTTTATCAGAAATACTTTCAATGAAGGTGAAGTAGAATTGCAGGAACAGTTCATCGTTCTTTATCTCAACCAGGCAAATGAAATCATCGGTTATTATAAACACTCTAAAGGGGCTATTAATGCAACAGTAGCCGACATTCGCATTATTCTTGCCACTGCTTTAAAAAGTTTAGCAGTGTCAATGGTAATTGCACATAATCATCCGTCCGGCAACCTAAAACCTTCAAGAGCAGATGAACAATTAACAGCAAAGATTAAAGAAAGTGCTGCCATGATGGAAGTGCGGTTGCTTGACCATGTGATTGTAACAAGGGACAGTTATTATTCTTTTGCCGATGATGGTTTATTAGGATTGGATGGCTTAAATAATAAAGAGGAACAGTTTGTTGCTGCGATTGAATTTGATTTAGCTACTAAGAAGTCACACAATAAAATATCCGTAGAAAAGCTGGCTGCTTCATTTGGTATCATTGATAAAAATGACGTAAAAGAACTGACAGAGCTTGCCATTGTAAACCGGGCAAGATTGCTGGGGCATAGCGGGGGGACAGTGAAGCAAAGATTTGACCAGATAGTTGAACTCTATCAAAGCCAGGTAAATCTATCACACCGCACTTCACAAAGTATTTTACTGCAGCAATATTCTACACCTGCGCCCATTGGTTATTTAGCAGGTGTGTTTTGTGAGATTGATAAACTTCAGTTCAATGGAGGCTTTGCTTTTGAACCATCAGCAGGCAATGGCTTATTGACTATTGCTGCCAAACCTGAAAGAGTATATGTAAATGAACTGGATAGTTTTCGTAACCGCAACCTGAAAACGCAAGGTTTTGCAAACGTCTGGCAAAGAGATGCCACAAAACCTTTCTTTGATGTGCAACGCACATTTATGGCAGTAATGACAAACCCACCATTTGGCAAAATGGAAACGGAAGTTATGTTTGATACTTTTCCGATTAAACCCTTAGAGCATGTGATGGCTTTAAGGGCCTTAGACTGCATGGTTGATACTGGTAAGGCAGCCATCATCATTGGTGGCCATACTACCTGGGATGACAAAGGCAGAATCACAGCAGGTAAAAACAGGATTTTCTTTAACTACCTATACAGTCGCTATCATGTGGCTGATGTAATCAATATTGATGGCGCAAAACTTTATTCAAGACAGGGAACATCTTTTGATGTCCGCCTGATTTTGATTAATGGCAGAAAACAAACAGCATCTGGTGCAGCACCTGTTTACAATCCCGATAAAGACCATGAAGTAAAAGCCTTTGATGAGCTTTTTCAAAGAGTGATGGAAAGCCTCTCCCTTACCCTCTCCAAAGGAGAAGGAATAAAAACAGAACCTATGAAAAAAAATATTTCTTCATTAGAACAGGAAGCACAGAATTTAATGAAGCTGTTTAAAGCCCCTCCTTCGGAGGGGTTGGGGGAGGCTCTCGGAGCGCCTTACGAACCAGCATCCGAAAGTTGTGTCGTATTAAATACACAAGTGCCCGACAGTATGGCTTTTGAAACAAGACAGGCTGTACTAAGTATAAAAGAAGAAGTTGGCGGAGATATTGACAACTTTGTTCGCCACCGCTTAAAATATCCTAATAAAGCTGCGCTGTGTAAAGTTTTATCTGCTGAACAGATTGATGCGGTGGCAATGACTATTTATAATATTGAAGCAAGAAGCCAGGGCATGATTATCGGCGACCAGACGGGTATTGGGAAAGGACGGGTTGCTGCTGCTATGATACGCTATGCAGTGAACCAGGGTGTCAAGCCGGTATTTCTTACAGAAAAAGCAAACCTGTTCTCTGACATTTACCGTGATTTATCAGCCATTGGTTCAGGACATTTAAAGCCACTGATTGTAAACAGCAAGGAATCCAAGACAGATATAAAAGATGAGGATGGTGAAGTTATATACCAGGCACCGTCTCCCACCGAGCAGCAAAGTATTATCAGTTCGAGAACCGTATCTGCGCAATATGATTTTGTACTGGCTACCTATTCGCAGTTTAATTCTCCAGAAAAGAAACCCGAAAAACCAAACTTTCTCCGGGCTATTGCTGATGATAATATTTTTATCATGGATGAAGCACATAATTCCAGTGGCTCATCCAATACGGGTGAATTTCTGCAAGGTGTTGTTTCAAAAACCAAAGGTGTTGTATTCCTGTCAGCCACATTTGCGAAGCGACCCGACAACATGCCCATCTATGCTATGAAAACTTCCATTGCCGATTGCAATATGAGCAGGGATGATTTGGTGGAAGCTATTACAAGAGGCGGCGTGGCATTGCAGGAAGTGTTATCCTCACAATTGGTTGCTGAGGGACAAATGGTGCGCAGGGAAAGAAGTTTTGAAGGAGTGGAAGTAAATTATTTGTCTTTAGATACTAAGTCAGAAGAACACCGTGCCATTGCAGATAACATTACTGATATACTCCGTGATATTATTGCCTTCCAAACAAACTTCGTGGATGCACAGGTAGAGGAACTGGATAAAATTGCAGTAGCTGAAGGCAAAGAAGTTGCACTGCGTGAAGGTACTTCACAAGCTGGCGTTGATAATCAACCTTATTTTTCCAAAGTGTTCCAGGTAATTAACCAGATGCTTTTTTCTTTAAAGGCGGAAGCAGTCGCTGACCAGGCAATTAAAAGATTAAAGGAGGGAAAAAAGCCGGTGATTGCCTTCGCTTCTACAATGGGCAGCTTTATTGAATCAATGGAAAATGAACAGGGCGTTCCGGTTGGTGATGGCGATACTATCAATGCTGATTTTAGTGAAGTTCTTAAAAGAGGGTTAGATGGTATTTTACGTTATTCCGAAAAAGATGTGGACGGCAATGCTATTCACAAAAAATTTGAATTAAGTGAACTGCCGCCGGAAGCTCAAACCGAATACCACCGAATACTGGGAAAGATAAATAACGTCTCAACGGGTATTACTATTTCCCCGATTGATATTATCATCAAGAAAATAAAAGACGCCGGCTACAGTGTCGCCGAAGTAACAGGCCGTAAGTATGAACTGCAACTCAACTGGAAGGGCAGTAAGGCTTTGATACTGGCAAGAAAACGTATCAATACCAATGATGCTTTCCGGCAGTTCAATAATAATGAAGTGGATGTGCTGATGATTAACCAGTCCGGCAGTACCGGCGCATCTGCACATGCCATACCTACGGCTAAAGTTTCCAAAGAGCAGGTAAAGCAAAGGGTAATGATTGTGCTGCAGGCAGAGCTGGACATTAATACGGAAGTGCAAAAAAGAGGCCGCGTCAACCGAACCGGGCAAATCTTAAAACCGATTTATGACTATGTAACGTCCGCCATCCCGGCTGAAAAAAGGTTGATGATGATGTTACAGAAAAAACTGAAGTCATTAGATGCAAACACTACCTCCAATCAAAAGCAATCCACGAAGATTTTAGATGTGCCAGATTTCTTAAATAAATACGGCGACAAGATTGTGAAGGACTACCTAATGGAGAATAAGGATGTAAATGAATTACTGGACGACCCATTGCATTTGAAAGATTCCAAGGCTGATAGCGGCAGTAGTGAATCGCAAACATTGGAAGATGCGGCACATAAAGTTTCTGGCCGGGTAGCTGTTTTATCTACTAAAATGCAGCAGGATTTTTATAATGAGATTGCGGAACGCTATAATGATTATGTAGAGTACCTGAAACAAACCGGTGATTATGATTTGGAAGTGGAAGCCATGAACCTGGAAGCTGAAACGGTTTCTTCTAAGGTAATAAAAATGGGCAAAGGCAGTGACAGCGCCTTTGGCGATGACAGTACGCTGGAGACCGTCCGTGCCAATGTGTTGAAAAAGCCTTTTTCCAAAACAGAACTGGAAAATCTTATCAATGAATCATTAAAAGGTAATGACCCTCATAAACTACAGGATAAACTGGTGGAAGATTATGAAGCATCTGTGGCGGAAAGATTGAAAGAGGAAGAAGCTGAAACCGAAGCCAAGTATGATGAGCTGATAAAAAATGTCCCCGGTGAAAAGAAGATTCAGAAGATATTGGAAAAGCAGGGCGAGGGAGCATGGCGGCAGGCTGTCGCAGAAAGAGAAAAAGAATTGACTGGCGCAAAAGAACTGCAATTACAAAATCTCAAAAAGACCTTTGATAACCGAAAGCAGTATATAGAAAAAGCCTTCCGGTTTTTCTATATCAGCCGTAATATCCGTTATCCCATTGAAACTTACAATGGCGGTAATGAGTTGGTGCCAGCCGTGTTTTTAGGATTTGTAATTGATAAGAAAAAGAAGAACCCTTATGCTCCTTCAGCAATCAAACTGCGTATTGCTATTGCCAACAGTTCTAAATACCTGGCCATCCCGGCATCTTACTCAGAAGATATAATGACAATCATTGGTGCAAGTGCAGATATATCTCAGCCCAGCATGAATGTTTTACTGCATGAGTGGGAGAAATACACTAAGGAAAACAACACTGACCGACGTATCCGCCACATCATCACCGGTAACCTGCTGCAAGCCTTTTCTGATTTTAAGGGCAAGTTGGTAAGTTATACAACAATTAAGCAAGAAACCAAAAAGGGAATCCTGATGCCGGAGAACTGGAACTCTGGTGAACAGGTGCAGGATAAAGTAGTAGTGCCAATACTGAAAGCTGCACCGATTGTAAAATCATTGGTGCAGAACTCTCAAATCATTACCAATAATGGCTTATCATTTTTCAGGACAGGTAATCACTTCAAACTGATAATATCAGCGTCCAGGGCAAGGGGCGGCGATATTTATTTAGATAAGAATATCCTTGAGCTGGTGGAGAAAACCAATTTTGAAAAAGTATCTGACAAAATGGTGGCCATGTTGCCAGAGAAGAATATTGATAAACTGCTGGAGATTTTACAGACTACTCATGGATGTTCTATAACTATTCATTCATCTGACCTAAAAAATATCAAGTCTGATACAGGAAGATACAGCAACCGGAAAAAAATAAAACTACCGCCCGATGATGAGGAAGAAGAACTTCCGGACAATGTAGCCATCCTTGAACTGGAAGCAGAAGCCCTGGCACTTGAACTTGAATTATTAGCAGCATAAAAACAATCCATCCTATGATAACAATAGATAACTACTTTAATAAGGTCAATTCATTAGATTTAAAATCATTACCGGAAGCATTAAGAAAAGGCCATGAATTTATTTTAAAGGCAACCAGTAATGGGTCAAGCTGGGTGTCGTATCATTCCAGTGAGCCGATTAAGAAAACGGTGGATATGTACCTGGCAAAACTGAACGAGTTTGTCAGCAATACTTCAAAAGCCCAAAAGAAACAGGCGAAGAAAGAGGGCGAAAGAAAACAGCATGATGAAGTCATCAAAGAAACTATGCGGAGGCAAGGTATTACAAAGCCTACCAAGTCTAAAAAAAGTGATGAAGATATGCCTGCTGAAGATGGTCCGCAGTTGGTGGAAAGGATTCCAGAAGAGCTTCGGTTTATCCGCCGCTTTGTAAACCTGAATGGCAAGACAAAAACAAAGGATGATTTACTCCGCTTTATCAACGGCCTTCAAAAAGCAATTTTGGAAAAACGCATCCGTAAAACTTCTCCGTATGCCGTGCAGGTAAAATATATCCAGGATAGTCTTGTTAAGACTTTCAATACCATGAAGGCTAAAATAAAGCTGGAAGTAAATGCGAAAACATTAAAAGAGTTTACTGATTTATTAGGTGGAGAAAAAATATATCCTTCTATACAGTTATTGAAGAAGTACATCAACCTGAATGGTAAAGCCGGGATGAAAGAAAAAGCCATTAAACTGGTAAAACAAATGGAAACAGCGGCTAAAAAGCGAAAAGTGAGGAAGGGTGATATGTATGAAGCCCCTTTGCAGCAGGCATATAAAAACCTGCGGGAATTTATTAGTGATAAAAA
Organism: Bacteroidia bacterium Ga0077558; assembly: GCA_001464625.1. Taxonomy (GTDB): domain Bacteria; phylum Bacteroidota; class Bacteroidia; order Chitinophagales; family Chitinophagaceae; genus JJ008. Next base: position 93,089 of record LNFJ01000171.1, read on the forward strand.
GCAAAAGACATTACTCATAGAGCAAAGAGAGCTTAATGGTATTGAAGGAGTTTTGGGCTGTGCCTGCAATCCGTTAAACGGTTTTGAAGAAATGCCGGCCATTATGAACAGCATGGATTTTGCCAATATGCAATTTGAAACCATCGGTCTTAAAGGGAAATGGTTTGACCTCATCGGCGACCCATCCTCCAACTTTACCGCAATGGTATTTGGCAAACCCAAAATGGGTAAGTCATATCTCTGCATTGACTTCGCCGGTTACCTGGCAAGGAATCATGGAAAAGTGCTGTATGTGGCAAAAGAAGAAGGGTTGGATATGACATTGCAAAAGAAACTGAATGATAAAGATGTGGCACACCCGAATTTATTTGTTGCGGCTGTATTGCCGGAAGGCTTATCCCCTTATGATTTTATTTTCCTGGATAGCGTAAACCGGCTTGGCTTATTACCTGAAGACCTGAACCGGCTGAAAGCCTTTAACCCAACCAAATCTTTCATTTACATTTTTCAATCTACAAAATTTGGGAATTTTAAAGGCTCTCAAAGTTTCCAGCATGATGTGGATGTGGTGATTGAAGTGCCGGAGAAAGGAAAGGCTGTGCAAATGGGAAGGTTTAATCAGGGAGGGGAAATAGATATTTTTAACGACTAACAATCATAAAAATCCGGTTCCTCTCAACCGGATTTTTCAATTAATAAATCCATATCCAATGAAAACTAAGCAAAACAAGCTGGGCGTTTGTGCGGTTGATATAAACCCCTGTATCATTCCATTAAACCCCGAAATCCTTCACTCCTTCCCCGGTTGTGAACATTACTCAGAAACCGAGGCTAATAATATTATCAAAACCCTAGAAAAACTGAGTACTGTCTGCCACCAGATCATTAAGGCGAAAGAAATAGATATAATTGATAATCAACAAGTTGTATATTTGAATCCAACAAAACGAACTAAATCAAAAGCCGCATGAATACAAGTATTGATTTATTTTCAAAATGGGCTAAAAAGCCTTCGCTTGCTATTGTAAAATCAGGTGAACGTAAAGCCATTGTTTATACCAGGGTTTCCAGCAAAGAACAATTTGATACTAACCTCTCTTTAGAGTGGCAGCGTAAAACCATTGAAGAATACGCAACCCGTCAAAATTTTGAATTGTTGGAATATTTTGGTGGTGTATATGAAAGTGCAAAAACGGATGGGCGTAAAGAGTTCCAGCGTATGCTGGATTATGCCCGCAAGAATAAAAAGGTAACACACATTTTCGTGTACCTGCTCGACCGCTTTTCCCGTACCGGTGGTGGTGCGATTAAACTGGCTAAAGACTTGCGGGAAAAATATGGCATCACCATCATTGCGGTTACCCAGCCCATTGATACCAGCAACCCAGGTGGCGTATTCCAACAGAATATCCAGTTCCTTTTTAGCGAATACGATAACCAGTTAAGAAGACAAAGGGCAATGGCGGGTATCAGAGAAAAATTACAGCGGGGTATCTGGTGCGTGAAACCGCCAATGGGTTATGATATTGTTTATGATAAAACAGGTTTCAGTGACGAAAGAAGCAAAGGGGAAAGAAAGATTATAGTGAATGATACCGGAAAGAAACTTCGCAGAGCTTTTGAATGGAAAGCACAAGGCATGAAAAACGAAGAAATCCTCAGCCGTCTTAAAGCATTAGGGCTAAAAATTTATAAGCAAAAAATAAGTGCCATCTTCTCCAATCCCTTTTACTGTGGTATAATCTCCAATAAAATGCTGGAAGGTAAATTGATTGTGGGTAAACATGAGAAACTTGTTTCGCAGGAACTATTTTTAAAAGTAAATAATGTCCGTGCTGAAGCCAAAGGTAAATATGGCATCCTTCATCAAAAGCATCATGAAAACGTTCCTCTAAAGGTTTTCATGAAATGTTCCGATTGTAGTAGCCCCTATACCGGCTATATCGTAAAGAGCCGGAACCGCTGGTATTATAAATGCCGTTCTAAAGGTTGCTGCAATAACAAGAGCGCTGAAAAAGCCAATACCCATTTCATTAATTATCTTACAAAGTACGCCATTGTCCCACACTTGGTGCAGCCTTTTTTATTTGCCATGAAACACGAAGTTGCCAAACTGGAAACAGCAAAAGTGGACGAAGAAAAACTCTTAAAAAATAACCTGAATGAAGTGCAGAAAAAGATAGATACAATAGAGGAACAATACTTCATTCTGAAGTCCATGCCTGACGAAACTTATCAAAAGTTTCAGGCTAAGCTCACCGAAGAAAAGGCGCAAATCCTCCGAAATATTGACCAGGCTGGTTCAAGTATTTCGAACACAACTGAAGCACTGGAAAAAGCATTGCAATTTTCCCTGAAACTCCCGTCCCTGTGGGGTTCTGCAGATGTCAATCAAAAAGAAATTATCCAAAATCTAATCTTTCCTGATGGCGTAATCTACGACAGGAAAAAAGAAGCATTTCGAACAGAAAAAGTTAATGAAGTATTTCGCTGTATTGCAGTACTAAACAGCAGTTCAGGTGAAAATGAAACAGGACAAACCAGTAATGAAACCAATTTGTCCTGTTCTGTCGGGAGCTACCGGGCTGCGCTACGTCCCGAACATTTACCCCTTTAGACTTCCAATTGGGAGGGCAAAAGTAAGGCTTTTCTCATTTTTCAAAACCAAAAACAACCATTAACTTCGCTGCTTAATGAAGCTACTCATTAAGCAAGCCCGGGTTACAGACCCCCACTCTCCCTTCAACGGACAATTAGCTGATATTTTTATTGAAAATGGAATCATTACTAAGATTGGTAAATCCATTAGCGAAAAAGCAGATAAAGAAATTGCTGTTGACGGACTGTATGTATCACCAGGTTGGGTTGACGTTTTTGCCAACGCCGCCGATCCCGGTTACGAATTCAAAGAAACATTGGAAACAGCTTCAGCGGCGGCGGCTGAAGGTGGATACACAGACATATTGGTTATTCCTAATACCAACCCCGTTACGCATAATAAATCAGGAGTAGAATATTTAGTGCAAAAAAGCAGAACGTTACCAGTTACTATTCATCCGATAGGTGCAGTTACTAAAAATACAGAAGGCAAAGAGTTAGCAGAAATGTATGATATGAAAGCAAGTGGTGCTGTAGCTTTTAGCGATGGTATCAATAGCATTCAATCTTCCGGCCTGTTGCTAAAAGCATTGCAATATGTAAAGGCTTTTGATGGCATCATCATACAATTGCCGGATGACAAAAGCATCAACCCGCATGGATTGATGAATGAAGGAATTGTTTCTACTCAATTAGGACTACCGGGTAAACCTGCTATGGCAGAAGAACTAATAGTTGCAAGAGATATAAAACTGACCCGCTATGCAGAATCGAAACTGCATTTTACAGCAGTGACTACAAAAAAATCATTAGAATATATTAAAAGAGGTAAAGACAGTGGCGCATCAGTTAGCTGTTCTGTTACACCTTATCATCTTTTCTTTAGTGATGAAGATTTAGTGAACTACGATACGAACCTGAAAGTAAATCCTCCGTTGCGGAATAAAGAGGAAAGAGAAAGTCTGAAGAAAGCGATCACAGAAGGAATAGTTGATTGTATTGCTACACATCATTTACCACATGAGTACGATAGTAAAGTAATAGAGTTTGAATACGCCAAATTCGGCATGATCGGTTTGGAAACAGCTTACGCCGTAATCAATACTGTCCTTCCTGAGGTTGCACAAGAAAAATGGGTGGAAATGCTTTCAATCAATCCAAGAAAAATATTTGGGTTAGAACCAGTAAGCATAAAACAAGGAAGCAATGCGGTGCTTACATTATTCATGCCTCGACAAAAATGGACGGTAGCAATAGAAAACATTAAATCCAAATCAAAGAATTCGGCTTTTATCGGAAAGGAACTAACAGGCAAAGCTGTTGGCATCATCAACCGTGATAAAGTGGTTTTATTATAATTATTGCCATGAAATTAACTCCACTGATAAAAGGCGTTATTACTGCTGTGTTGATGATGGCAACATCATTAACTACATTTTATACTTTGCCTCCAACTTCTCCATTGCATTATCTTGTATTTGCAGTGTATGCGTTGGGCATCATCTGGACATTGGTAGCATATAATCGTTCGCCGGAAAACACCGGACGGTTTGGTGCATTCTTTAATACCGGTTTTCGTTGTTTTATTGTAGCTACTTTACTAATGGTGGTCTATACATTTACGTTTAATAAACTGCATCCGGAGTTTGGAGAAGAATCAGCCGTTGCTTATAATAAAGAATTGATAGCAAATCCTGAAAGTAAAACACCTGTTGAAATTGAAGAAGCTGTAGCCCGGTATAAAAAGGGATACACAATGGCACTTGTTTACGGCTCAATTTTCGGATATTTGATAATTGGGGTTGCGGTTACTGCCGTAGCCTCCATCACTTTAACCAGAAGAAAATAATCTATGGATTTATCCATCGTCATACCACTTATAGATGAAGCAGAATCGCTGCCGGAGTTAACCGCCTGGATTGAAAAAGTGATGAATGAGAACAAATTTTCGTACGAAGTAATTTTTGTAGATGATGGAAGCAGCGACAACTCCTGGGAAGTAATTGAAAATTTGCGCAGCAAAAATTCAAACATTAAAGGATTAAAGTTTCAGCGCAACTATGGTAAATCTGCCGGCTTGAATGAAGCTTTTAAAGCTGCAACCGGTGATGTGGTAATAACAATGGATGCTGACTTGCAGGATAGTCCGGATGAAATTCCAGAACTGCGCCGCATGATCGTAGAAGATGGTTTTGATATGGTAAGTGGATGGAAAAAGAAACGCTACGATAACACATTCACAAAAAATATTCCTTCGAAATTTTTTAATGCCGTTACCAGAAGAGTATCAGGCATTAAACTACATGATTTTAACTGTGGTTTAAAAGCCTATAAAAATCGCACCGTAAAAGGAATTGAAGTTTATGGTGAAATGCACCGCTATATTCCTGTACTGGCAAAATGGGCCGGTTTTAAAAAGATTGGCGAGAAAGTAGTTGAACATAGAGCAAGGAAATATGGCGTATCGAAATTTGGCTGGAGAAGGTTTGTAAATGGATTTTTGGATCTACTTTCCATCACATTTGTTGGAAAATTCTCCAAACGTCCCATGCACTTTTTTGGAATGTGGGGCTCCTTGTTTTTCCTGGTGGGCATGGGTATCTCTATCTATCTTATCATTTCAAAAATTATGGATGCCAATTTTGCATTAACCAATCGTCCAGGTTTTTATTTGGCATTAACTTCAGTAGTATTGGGAATGCAGCTATTCCTGGCTGGCTTTATCGGTGAACTTATTTCCCGCAATTCGCCAAACCGCAATTCTTACTTAGTAGAAAAGAAAACAGGACTATAATGGCAAAGGTCATTATTATAGGACCCGGACATCCTCTTCGGGGTGGCTTGGCTACTTTTAATCAACGCCTGGCCAAAGAGTTTATTGATGGTGGCGATGATTGTACTATATATTCCTTCTCGTTGCAATATCCTTCATTCTTATTCCCCGGCACCACACAATATAGTAGCGAACCTGCACCGGAGAATCTTACAATCAAATCTGCAATAAATTCCATCAATCCATTCAATTGGATCAAAGTTGGTAATAGATTAAAAAAAGAAAAGCCTGACCTTATCATTGTTCGCTTCTGGCTACCTTTTATGGGGCCTGCATTAGGAACCATTTTACGAAGGGTAAAAAAAAACAAGCACACTAAAATAATTTGCATTGCCGATAATGTAATCCCGCATGAAAAGAGATTCGGCGACAAACCCTTTACCAACTACTTTTTAAAAAGCTGCGATGCTTTTATTACGATGAGTGAAAAGGTAATGAGTGATTTGCGGTTGTTTCAACCAACAAAACCTGCCTTATTGGTGTCGCATCCTTTATATGATAATTTCGGTGCAATAATTTCTAAAGAAGAAGCCAGACAGAAGTTAGGTGTCGGTAGTAAAGAGTTGATAATCCTCTTCTTCGGCTTTATCCGAAAGTATAAAGGACTGGATTTGTTGTTGGAAGCAATGGCAGATGAAAGAATAAAAAAAGCTGGCATAAAGCTATTAGTAGCTGGAGAGTTTTATGAAGATGCAAAGCCTTTTTACGAGCAAATCGAAAAATTGGGAATCAATGATCAACTAATATTAAGAACTGATTTTATACAGGACTCAGAAGTTAAAAACTATTTATGTGCTGCCGATGCAGTGATACAACCTTACCGGAACGCTACACAAAGTGGCGTTACTCCCCTCGCCTATCATTTTGAAAAACCGATGGTGGTTACCAATGTTGGCGGGCTACCATCTTTAGTTCCCGATAGAAAGGTTGGCCTTGTAGTAGAGCCAAATCCACAGGCAATAGCAGAAGGAATTTTGGAATTCTATCAATTAGGAGAAAGTTATTTTATTCCGCATCTTCGCAATGAGAAACAAAAATATAGCTGGGCCAATATGGTCGGCACTATTTCTCAATTAGCAAATGATATACAGAAGTAAAGCTCCCTTACGAATTGGATTGGCCGGCGGCGGCACTGATGTAAGTCCGTATAGTGATATGTATGGAGGTGCTATCCTTAACGCCACTATTTCATTGTATGCAAACGCAACGATAGAACCTTTAGCGGAAACTAAAATCATCATAGAAGCATTAGACAGAAACGAAAAACAAGAGTTTGACTGGGCTGCTGCATTACCAATTGACGGGACACTTGATCTATTGAAAGGCGTTTACAATCGTATTCAAAAAGATTATGGCGGAAAACAACAGGGCTTTCGACTATCTACTTTTGTAGATGCGCCTGCCGGTTCGGGTTTAGGTACTTCATCTACCCTCGTTGTGGCAATTATCGGAGCCTTTTCCGAAATGCTTCGGTTGCCGCTTGGAGAATACGACATGGCTCATTATGCATATGATATTGAAAGAAACGATTTGAAACTGGCTGGTGGGCGACAAGATCAATATGCTGCTACCTTTGGTGGTGTCAACTTCATGGAATTTTATGCCGATGATAAAGTGATTGTAAATCCGCTACGGGTAAAAGAAGAACATTTATTTGAGTTGGAAAATAATCTTGTTCTGTATTATACATCAACCAGCCGTGAGTCGGCAGAGATTATTAAAAAACAAAGTAAGAATGTAACCGATAATAAGGAGAAATCAATTGATGCCATGCACCAGTTGAAACAACAGGCACAACGGATGAAGGAAGCATTGCTAAAAGGCAAGTTGAATGAAATTGGTGAGATTTTGGATTACGGCTTTCAGCAAAAAAGACAAATGGCAGAAGGCATCAGCAATCCGTTGATGGAAGAGATTTATGAATCCGCTAAAAAAGCTGGTGCAACGGGAGGCAAAATCTCCGGTGCAGGTGGTGGCGGTTTTATGATATTTTATTGCCCCGGCAATACAAAGTATAATGTTAAGAGTGCATTAGAAAAGTTTGGCGGCCAAAGCCGGAATTATTTGTTTACCGAGCATGGATTAAAGACATGGACAATTTAATTAGTGAATAGTCAATAGTGAATAAAATTAGCAATATGGAAAAAATAAAAAATATTATTCAGGCTTCAATAGATACCAAACAACAGGTATTGCAAAATCCTGAATTACTTGCTACGGTGGAGAAAGTAATTGATGTAATTACTAGTGCATTTAAAAAAGGCAACCGGGTTTATTTCTGTGGCAACGGAGGCAGTGCGGCAGATGCCCAACATCTGGCAGCTGAATTTTCGGGTCGCTTTTATACTGATAGAAAAGCCTTACCAGCTGAAGCGTTGCACTGCAATACTTCTTATTTAACCGCCGTTGCCAATGATTATGGTTATGATGTAGTCTATTCGAGAATGATCGATGGTATTGGTGAAAAAGGCGATGTATTAATTGGCCTTTCTACTTCTGGCAACTCGGGCAATATTATAAAAGCATTTGAAGTGGCGAGAGAAAAAGGAATTGTAACGATAGCATTTACTGGCATAACCGGGGGGCAAATGAAATCCGTCAGCGATTATCTTATTAATATTCCATCAGCCGATACTCCCCGAATACAGGAGAGCCATATCACCATTGGCCATATTATTTGCCAGATGGTGGAAGAAAAATATTTCACTCCCTAATAATGATAAAAGAAGCAATAATTCTCGCAGGTGGCTTAGGAACAAGATTAAAAGAAGCCGTTCCCCATTTACCAAAATGTATGGCTCCGGTTGCCGGAAGGCCATTTCTTTTTTATGTTATTAACTACTTGCGAAGCCAGGGTATTGAACAATTTATTTTCTCATTAGGCTATAAACATGAATTAATTGAAGAATATCTGAATGAGCAATTTGCCACACTTAATTTTCAATGTGTAGTAGAATCGGAGCCATTGGGTACAGGTGGAGCAATTAAAGAAGCCTTATCGAAAGCATCGGAAAGAAATGTAGTAATTGCCAATGGCGATACCATCTTTCGGACTAATTTGCAAAAGGCAGGTACTTTTCATGACTTTAGTAACGCTGATTGTACGCTATTGCTAAAACCAATGAAAAATTTTGATCGTTATGGAGTAGTAGAAATAAACAACGATAATCTTGTAACTGATTTTAAAGAAAAAAAATACTACGAACAGGGCACTATCAATTGCGGGTTGTACATACTCAAGGTTAGTAATTTTATGGCGCAACAGTTTCCTGAAAAATTTTCTTTTGAAAAAGATTATCTCGAAAGATCAGTAAGTACGTCAACAGATAAAGAGCAAAAAATATTTGGGCAAATACAAGATGAATATTTTATTGACATCGGCATACCGGAAGATTACAATAAGGCACAAATAGAATTTGCAACTACCCCACCCGATTTAAAAGCAATTGACAAAAGCTGGACTCTTTTTATTGACCGGGATGGTGTAATCAATCATGAAAAAAAAGATGATTATATTCTAAACTGGCGTGAGTTTATTTTTTATGATGGAGCCAAAGAATCCTTTCAGCAGTTTAGTCAAAAATTCGGGCAGATCATTATCGTAAGCAACCAACGGGGGGTTGGCAAAGAACTAATGACAGAAGCCGAACTCAGAAGTATCCATCGGCATATGGAAACCCAAATTATTTCAGCCGGAGGCAGAATTGATAAAATTTATTACTGTACCAGCACCGATAACAAGCATCCGAACAGAAAGCCGAATCCGGGAATGGCCTTCCTGGCAAAAGCCGATTTTCCGGCTATTGATTTAGCAAAATCATTAATGGTTGGCAATAAACCCAGCGATATGCTTTTTGGGCGAAATGCTGGCATATTTACCGTTTTTACTGCCACCACCAACCCAAATGTACCGTTTCCTCATCCTGATATTGATTTCCGCTTTGATTCGTTGGCAGATTTTGCCAAAGCTTTATAACATCTTACAAAATTTTACAACCCTTTTGGCGTTAGTCACATCTGGATTAAGCTTTATCTTTATACAAATTCAAAAAATCCTGGTGAAAAAATTATTGATCATTCTTTTTGTAACTGTAATAACCTGGGCAGCTACTTCTTACAGCTCCTATTCCCAGAAAATTGCACCTGCAGATTTGAAAAAATTAAAGAAGGTAGAAGATACGCTGAAAGATTACGCCTATTATCTTATTACTGATACCTTGCCGGAAGAAAGGATGGTTTCAGATAGTGTGTTCACCAAAACGCTGGTAAGAGCATTACAGGTAAAAAATTCGTTTTATTACCCATTTGATTCGATGGTGGGTATTTCAAAAATTTATGCGCCAGATACTTCCTTCAGAATTTTTACCTGGGCACTTTCTTATGATGATCATTACTGGCGCCAAAAAGGTGCGATACAATTACGTACAGCAGATGGTTCTTTAAAGCTATTGCCGCTGCGGGATTTTTCAGAATTTACAGCTAAACCGGAAGATTCTATTCGCAGTCGTGGCAATTGGATCGGTGCGGTCTATTACAACATTATTAAAACACAACACAAGGGGAAAAATTTTTATACATTATTTGGTTTTGATAATAACAATGCCATGAGCAGCATGAAATGGATGGAGGTGCTGACATTTAATGAAAAAAAAGAGCCGGTATTTGGCGGCCCGTTTTTTAGTTATGAAAAAGATTCGATTCCGAAGCCTCCAAAATATCGCTTTGGCATTGAATTTAAAAAAGGTGCAAGGGTGCTGGTAAATTATATTGAAGATTTACAAATGATACTGGTTGACCATTTGGTATCTGAAAATGATGACCCCGATAACAAATGGACCTATATACCCGATGGCGACCAGGAAGGCTTTGTGTGGGAAAATGGTAAATGGATGCACATAGACAAAGTGTTTACCTTCAAACTGCAGGATGGCCAGGCACCTATTGGTGATCCATTGCTCGACCCGAAAGGGAAACGAAATGAGCAGAAATTACAGGAAAAAACAGATAAGAATAAGGCGAAGGAAAAGAACCAGGTTAACTACGATAATTAGAATAATTCTCTTCTTTTACGTTCACAACGCATTGGTTATCTTTAGGGCTGATGGAGAAACCTGTAATACATATAAAGCCCCCCTCCCGTTTATCATTGGGTTTTAAAGAATTATGGCAATACCGGGAACTGTTCTATTTTTTTACCTGGCGGGATATTAAAGTTAAATACAAGCAAACTTATTTGGGTGTTCTTTGGGCATTATTACAACCATTGGGTATGATGCTCATCTTTACTTTTTTATTTTCCAAAACCTGGCCTATCAATACCGGTGATATCAAGTATCCTGTTTTTGTTTTATCGGGTTTAATATGCTGGAATCTTTTTAGCAGTTCTGTTTCTCATGCTGGCGATAGCATGGTTCAAAATGCGAACATTATTAAGAAGATTTATTTTCCACGACTTATTATTCCTTGTTCGGCCATGCTGGTTGCCTTGTTTGATTTTTTGATTGCTTTTATGATTTTTATTATTCTTTGTTTTGTGTTACAACAACCACCGTCGTGGACAGCCATTTTATATTTTCCAGCAGGAATAGTAATGAGTTTACTTTCTGCTGCGGGTCTAGGTTTATTGTTAGCAGCGCTGAATGTCAAATTCAGAGATTTTCGTTACGCCTTACCATTTCTACTACAAGTATTATTTTTTGCATCGCAGGTTATTTATCCATTACAATCTGTGCAACAATCTCTTTTTAAATATTTACTGGCTATTAACCCGATGAATGCTGCTATTGAATTATTCAGAGCACCACTTAGCAACATTTCTCCGGACATGACCATTGTTGCTATTGGAACTTGCAGTAGTGTATCTCTTTTAATTATTGGATTATTGTATTTCCGTAAAACCGAAGCCTACTTCGCAGATTTAGCTTAATGAAGCCAGCAATAGAAATATTAAATCTGGGTAAACAATACAAACTGACTACCAGTGCTCCTTATGTTGCATTGCGGGATGTAATCAGCGAATCGGCTAAAAACATTTTTTTGTCAAAGAAAAAAGAACAAGATAGTTTTTGGGCCTTGCGGGATATTAATCTTTCTATTGAACCAGGGGAAAGGGTTGGGATAATTGGCCGCAATGGTGCAGGTAAAAGCACCTTGTTAAAAATTATTAGTCGCATTACGCCTCCTACAACTGGTGAAGCAATTATTCGAGGCAGAGTTGGTAGTTTATTAGAAGTGGGCACAGGCTTTCATCCTGAATTATCGGGAAGAGAAAATATTTATTTGAATGGCTCCATTCTTGGATTAAAGAAAGCAGAAATCACTAAACAATTAGATGCGATCATTGATTTTAGTGGAGTTGAAAAATTTATTGATACTCCACTGAAGCATTATAGCAGTGGCATGCAGCTACGCCTTGCATTTTCTGTGGCAGCTCATCTGGAGCCTGAAATATTACTGATCGATGAAGTGCTGGCGGTTGGTGATATGGAGTTTCAGAAAAAATGCCTGGGGAAGATGGAGGAAGTGAGTAAGAAAGATGGGCGGACGATTTTGTTTGTAAGCCATGATTTGAGTGCCGTTACAACGCTTACTACAAAATGTCTGTTACTTGAAAAAGGTTTGCCAGTTAAATATGATACAACGAGTTCTGTTATTAGTGAATATGCAAACAGAATGTCGCAACATCCGGTTTATACAGCAGAGGCTGTTACAACTATTCCAACTATTACCAAAGTTGAAATCAACACATCAGAAGCAGGTTCTATACAAGGCCATGGCAAACCCATGAGCATCCTTTTCGAGATAGATATGCCATCACAGGGTTATGCGGGCATGGCATTATCTTTTCAAATTTTCAATCATTTAAATATTCCAATTTTATTCAACTGGGTTTTTGATACTGAAAATGTTATTTGCAGAACTAAAGGGAAAAACTATTTACGTTTTACTTACGATGAACTGAAACTATATAAAGGCTCCTATTATCTTAAAGTTCATCTTGCAGAAACAAAACATAGAAATAAATTTCAGGAAATAGATTGCTGCAATTTTAATGTGGAAATGATTAATCTTAAAGAACCCGAATGGGGATGGAATGATGGTGTGTGCCAAGTACTTGATAAGGGCAAATGGGAGACCTACTAAATTTATACTACATGAAAGAACAGGTCTATACCAAAAAATATTATCAAACTCAGTCACAGGGTTCGCTGCAATCTGCCGAAGAAGTGATACCTGTAGTTTTTGAGTTTATTAAACCAACCTCTGTTGTGGATATTGGCTGCGGTGTTGGCACCTGGCTCAAAGTGTGGAAAGAAAAAGGTGTAACTGATATAACAGGTATAGATGGAAAACATGTGGAGACAAAGCAACTATTAATCAACAATACTGATTTTATTGCTGCAGATTTGGAAGAACCAATTACTCTTACCCGACAATACGACTTAGTAATGTCACTTGAAGTTGCAGAGCACTTGAAACCGGAGCATGCCCGTACTTTTATAAAATCTTTGTGTAGCCTTGGAAACGTAGTATTGTTTTCTGCAGCATCTCCAAATCAAGGTGGTGCGTTACATTACAATGAACAATACCCTGATTATTGGATTGAACTATTCAATAAGCAAGAATATCTTCCCTACGATTGCATACGGGAAAAAATTTGGCTGAATGACAAAATTGATGGCTGTTACAGGCAGAATATTTTATTCTTTGTAAAAAAAGATTCGGTTCATTTACATCCAAGTATTACTAAAGAGAACAAGAAAATATTGCCACTTGTGCATCCTATACATTTTCAACACAAACAAGATGTAATTGATTCTTATAAAAAAATTCTCCGAACTCCATTTCATACTGCATGGTACTTTACAAAAAGATATTGGAATTTTATTCTTTCAAAACTTGGCTATGGAAATAAAGATGGATCCCGTTTTGATGGATATTAAAAAAAATAATAAAAGAGACAATTCCTATATTGTTTACTCTTATTTATTTAAAGCACTGGACTACTCCATAAAAAAATATGGCCGGGGAAAAGTATTGGATATTGGCTGTGGCAATAAACCTTATAAATCTTTATTTACAAATAATATTTCTGAATATACAGGATGCGATATTAACCAGACAGAATCCAACTCAGTTGATATAATTTGTAATGTTACAGATATCCCATTACCAGATAAAAGTATCGACACAATACTTTGCACACAGGTTATAGAACATGTTTTTGAGCATGAGAAATTAATTATAGAAGCGAATCGGCTTTTAAATAATAAAGGAGTACTTATTCTTTCCGGACCTGCATACTGGCCGGTACATGGAGAACCAAATGATTTTTTTAGATTTACAAAGTTTGGATTTCAGCAATTGTTAGAAAAAAATGGGTTTACAATCAGCGAAACTATAGAAAATGGAGGTGCATGGGCAACTGCAGGCCAGTCGCTGGCACATGCATTTGAGTTTTCGAAAAACAAATCTATTTTCTTTCGTGGAATACGATTTACATTTTATAAGTTAAGATTAATCTGGTTAACAAATTCTTTGTTCAGATGGCTTGATAAAAAAGATCACAACCCTGCAAACCCAATTAATTACGTTATAGTCGCTGTAAAAAACGATTAATCTATATGCAAACGTTTTGTACGATAATAACTCCTGATTTTCTTCCTTTTGCTAAAGTGTTGCTTGCTTCATTAAAAAAATATGATGCGAATATTCAGCTTGTAGTGCTTTTTAATACATCTGCACCTATAACAAAGCCTCATGATGGTTTTATTTTTTTTGAGCCAAAAAATTTAGAAACATCTCCTTTTCTAAAGGATATTGAAAAAAAATATGCTCATACAAACCCCGACCATTTCCGATGGGCATTGAAACCTGTTTTCATACATTTTCTGCTTGAAAAAGGATACGACAAGGTTATATACATAGACCCGGATATTTTCTTTGTTGGCGATTATTCATTCCTGTTTAAAAAACTTGACGAAGCGGCCGTATTATTAACTCCCCATTGGAGAGATGCAAATCCTCTTGATTATGAAGAAAATTTCATTACTCTTTTTAAAGACGGACTTTATAATGCGGGATTTATTGGAGCTTCAACCAAAGGCAAAGAAGCAATAAACTGGTGGGCCGGACTTTGCAGTTATAAAATCGAAAAAAACTTATCGAAAGGATTATTTGATGATCAGCGATATTTAGACGCAATGCCCGTAATGTTCACAAATATTGAAGTACTAAAACATAAAGGTTGCAATATTTCTTATTGGAACATGAATGTAAGTAAAAGGGAAATTATAAATAACAAGCTTACTATCAACAAAGCTTACGAACCAGTATTCATCCATTTTACAAAAGACACTATTGTAAATATTCTTAATCGGAATGACAACTTGCTAAGACCTTATCTGGACGAATATTTTGCTCTGTTACAATCTGAAGGAGTTGACACCAGTAAGGCGTGGGGCCAGCTAAACGAAAAAAAATACAGCACACAATTTTATACAACTAAACATAAACTCCGCTTACGAACCCGTTTAAAAAGATTCTTTTTCAAGTTATCGGAAAAATTATAAATGCCATCAACTGCTCCTCATATCGTTTTAGTTTGCTCAAGGTTAGATTTACCTGGAGGTATTGAAAGAGCCGTTGTAAGCCTTGCAAACCTGCTGAGCAGTAAGAAAAAAAAAGTTTCCCTGCTTATTCTTGATGAGATCTCTTCCAGTTTCTACCCTATTTCACCAGCTGTTGAGATTATACAGCAGCCACTTTTATTCGGGATAACAGAAAAAGGAAATCCAATTACACGGAAAATATCTTTCATAAAAGATATAAAAAAATTAAAGCAAACTATTACTGCGCTTGATGCCAGTATTATTATTGCAACTGACTATCAATTTATTCCGGCATTAATCTTAGCTGGAGTAAACAAGAAATCTAAAGTATATTCATGGGAACATCATGAATATACATGGTTGAAAAAAAATACCTTTTGGAAAACACTGTTGAATTATAGCTACCCAAAACTTGATGGTATTATTTGTCTTAACGAAACTGAAGCAGCTTACAATAAAAAATTTGCAACCCCTATAGTTATACCCAACTTCATTGAATCCAGTTTCAGCGACAAAGCTGACCTCCACAGCAAAACAATACTGTCAATAGGCTGGCTTATTCCAAGAAAAGGGATTGACATGATGATGGTTGCTGCAAAAGAAGTTTTTAAAAAACATCCGGACTGGAAATGGAAAATAATTGGCGATGGAGAAATGAAAAACGAGTTGCTCGATTTTATCAAAACCGAAAAACTGGAACACAATCTGATTTTACAAAAACCAAACAATCATAACTTGACTCAAGAGTACGCCAAAGCATCAATTTTCGTTTTGGCATCAAGGATTGAAGTATTTGGATTGGTTTTACCAGAAGCTATGTCGCATTCTTTGCCATGTATCAGCTTCGATTGTCCAAGCGGCCCTGCAAATATTATCACACATAATGTAGATGGGCTTCTTGTAGAAAATGAAAATGCTAATGAATTAGCGAAAGCTATTTCAACTTTAATAGATGATGATAAGCTCAGACAAAAATTAGGAGAGAATGCCTTTCAATCATCTTTTCGCTATTCCGCAGAAAATATTTACAAGCAGTGGGAAGAAAAAATATTCACTTAATTATCAGCCTTCCTGCAAAATCAATTCTGTTAAGGTAAACAGGTTCTTGCTGAGCATCAAAATACTCTTCCACCGCTTTTTTTGCTCCTTCCCATGTTCCATAGTCATCTATAATCAATACGCCATTTTTTTCTACCAGAGGGTATAGGTAAACAAGCTCATGCTTTGTTGATTCATACCAGTCTGTATCAAGTCGCAACAAAGCAACTTTATTGGGAGAGTTTAATGGTATGGTGTCTTCAACCTTTCCTTTAATTAGTTTTACTTTATCAGATGGATATAAAGTAGTTTGCATATTTTTTTCCACTTCAGCAATTTCAGCAAGGCACCATCTATTCTCATTATCAGAAATTTTATTCTTAGCCCACTCATCAACTTCACTTTTGCCATCATTCTTGCCCGGCTCTGCCATTCCTGAAAACGTATCATACAACCAGATTTTCCGGTCATCTATACCAGCATCTTTTAGCATTAATGCAATCAACATACAACTTCCCCCTTTCCATACACCACATTCCACAAAATCACCTTGAATTTTGTTCGCTATTATGTAATCAACTGCTTTATACAAAGCATAGCAACGTTCCACTCCTACCATTGTAAACTCTTTTATCTTTTCATAGAGTTTAATAAATCTTTGGTCTGCTTCAATATCTGCCATATTAATTAGCGGAGTTTCTTGCAGCTGCTTAAGTTTTGACAACCTAACCAGCTTCAACCCCAATAATCCAAGTGGAGAATTTATTATCTGAGATAACTTCATATTGCTACAAAAATCTAAAGTACATCAAACAAAATAAAAAAGGCATCAATAAGATGCCTTGAATTTATTAATTTGAATCTTACGATTACTTTTAATCATCCAGTTTCAACACTGCTAAAAACGCCTCCTGCGGCACTTCCACATTACCTATCTGGCGCATACGCTTCTTACCTTCTTTCTGTTTCTCCAATAATTTACGCTTACGACTGATATCACCCCCATAACATTTTGCGGTTACATCTTTACGCATAGCTGAAAGGGTTTCCCTGGCTAATACTTTGGCTCCAATGGCCGCTTGTATGGCAATTTGGAATTGCTGACGGGGAACTAATTCTTTTAATTTTTCGCAAAGCTTTCTTCCAAACTCCTGCCCTTTTCCACGATGTATCAAAGCACTCAACGCATCCACTTTATCTCCATTCAATAATATATCCATCTTCACAATATCTGCATCACGGAAACCGATAGGATGATAATCAAAAGATGCATAGCCCCTTGTTTGTGATTTCAATTTATCATAGAAATCAAATACGATCTCTGTTAATGGCATTTCAAAGATCAGTTCTACCCTTGTTGTGGTAAGGTAGCTCTGGTTCATCAATATTCCTCGTTTACCAAGGCAAAGGGTCATGATGTTACCAATATATTCTGGCTTGGTAATGATCTGTGCTTTAATAAATGGCTCTTCTATTCTTTCTGTTTTTACCGGGTCGGGGAACTGTGTAGGGTTGTTTACAATTATCTTTTCTCCAGCCGTTGTATAAGCAATGAAATTAACGTTGGGAACTGTTGTAATAACAGTTTGATTAAACTCCCTCTCTAAACGTTCCTGTATAATTTCCATGTGCAGCATTCCAAGAAAGCCGCAACGGAATCCAAAACCCAATGCCTGCGATGTTTCTAATTCATAACTCAGGGATGCATCGTTCAATTGCAGTTTGTCCATACAATCCCGCAACTCTTCAAAATCATCCGTATTTACCGGAAATATACCAGCGAATACCATAGGCTTTACTTCCTGGAAACCTTTGATTATTTCTTTCGTCGGATTAGCAGCCAGTGTAATGGTATCACCCACTTTTACTTCTTTCGCATTCTTAATTCCGGTGATGAGATAACCAACATCGCCACACAACACTTCCTTTTTCTCCGTCATCTTCAATTTCAAAATACCCACTTCATCAGCTTCGTATTCTTGGTCAGTGCTTACAAATTTTACCTTGTCGCCTTTTTTAATTTTACCATTTCTTACCCGGAAGTAAACGATAATACCCCGGAAAGAATTAAACATACTATCAAATATCAATGCCTGTAAAGGCTCATCCGGCTTGCCTACAGGAGCTGGAATTCTGTTTACAATTGCATCTAATACTTTTTCAACTCCCAAACCCGTACGTCCACTGGCATGCAAAATGTCTTCCTGCTTACATCCGATCAATTCTATGATCTGGTCTTCCACTTCTTCGATCATCGCACCATCCATGTCGATCTTATTGATTACAGGAATAATTTCAAGATCATTATCAATCGCCAAATACAAGTTTGAAATTGTTTGTGCCTGTATTCCCTGCGTAGCATCTACCAATAATAAACAACCTTCGCAGGCAGCTAATGCACGGCTTACCTCATAGCTAAAATCTACGTGGCCGGGTGTATCGATAAGGTTCAAAATATATTCCTGCCCATCTATGTGTTTGTAATTGATCTGGATAGCATGGCTTTTAATGGTAATGCCTTTTTCCCTTTCGAGATCCATATCATCCAACACCTGATCCATCATATCCCGGTCACTGATAGTGCCAGTGCTTTGCAATAACCTGTCAGCCAATGTTGATTTACCGTGGTCAATATGTGCGATAATGCAAAAATTTCGAATGTTCTTCATGTACTTTTTTTAACACCCCTGCCTATCAAAGACAAGGTTTTTTGAGGTGGCAAAGGTAGGCTTTTTAAGTGGTTTTTGAGGGATTGTTTGACCATTAAAACATTAGCAATCTTTATAGAGTATACATTTTTACTCCAGTCCGAAACAGCATTAACGTTAAATAACATTCGCCGGAAATGCAATAGCAGCTTAGGTTCTATTTAGTCGGACATTCAAAAAAATCAACAGCAATTATCGCTTAACATTTCCTTTATACTTTTTTAGAACACTGGCATTTACTTTGAAATGTATAAATTATCCGGGCTATAAAAACAAATTAGTACCGCAACATTCCCGGTAATTGCAGTACCAAACAATTAAAACGTATACCATGAAAAGAATTTTTACACTGTTAGCAGCCCTTTTTGTAACCGTTGCATTATTTGCCGCCGACCGAAGGCCTTTAGTAACAGTAAACAGCAGCAAGAATTACAAAATTGTTATTGACGGAAGAAGTTATTACAGTAATGACAGGAGCATTAAATTGACAACCCTGCACAATGGCCGTCACAACATTAAGGTTTTTGAAATGAAAAGAGTAGGTTACAACCAACGGGAAAGACTGGTTGCCGCTACTACATTCCAGGTAAACCGGAAAAATGTGCACATCCACATCGACCGTTTTGGCAACATCAACATCCGTGAAGTGAGAAATAATGGCCGTTTCAACAACGACAGGGATTGGGATGACAGGAATGACAACAGAAGATTTTAAACCCTTCTATGACTTATAAAGCCGCCCTGATTATTCAGAGCGGCTTTTTTAGTAAAAGTCATTCAATCACATCCTTCGCTGTATACCAGAATTCATCCAATGCAATGATGCGGGGTTTGAGAAAAGAAATAACTATAGGCCAGTCATTTTCATTAAAAATATTTACACCTGCTATTGTTTTATGTATGCGGCTAACAACACTACCATCTTCATTTTGATGATGCATTTGCCAATCCCATTCTTCCCCGGTTGTTTGTCCAAGCATATTTTTCAACTCAATTAATTGCTCATAATAATACTGTTGAATTAATTTATCAGGTTGGCTAAGTTCAATTGCAATAGAGGCATGATTTTTATCAAAATCCATTCGGAAAAAAATATCCTTAATGCCTGTTTTATAATTTAACCAGTTTACAATTTCCCCGCTGGCCGAAGCAATAGGTTTCATATACATTCCAAAACTTGTCCAGAATTTTTTCCTCGTTAATGATGCTTCTTGTCTTGAGTACATGCCTGCAAAATAAGAATTGGCACAGTTTTCTTAATACTATTCAAAAAAACTTATGAAGGGTTGGCTTAAAACAGTAATTGCAGGCTATGCTGGTTGGAAATGGGGTGGCGGATGCCTTGGTTTTATAGTTGTTTTTGCAATTGTATATTTTCTTTTGGGGAATGTAAATTGTTGAAAATATTCCCCTAAAGAGGGTTCAAACCTGTCACATTTATTTATTGGAAAACAAAATATAGGCAATTATTTTTGATACATGAAATGTATTACTGTCCTGATTTTATTATTCTTTGTACTAGAAGCAAATAGCCAAAAAAATAAGAAGGAAGCAGAAACGTATTACTTATTTGATAAGCAATGGGAAGCAACAACAGTTGAAAAGGCGGTTTACCTGGCAACAGTTCAAAAGAAAAATGATACCACTTTTCAATGGAACTATTATCATTTTGCCGGTCCATTAATTAATATAGAAACATATAAGGATGAAAACGCTACCATATTAAATGGCTATATCGCTTATTTTGATAAAGATGGCAGAATTGACTCTTCTGGGTACACTGTTAATGGCAAAAAAGATAGTACCTGGTTTTTTTACGATGATACGTTGGCAACTTCAATACAATTTGATTACAAAAATGGGGTTCTTATAAAATCTATTAGCCTGTACGATAAAAGAAAAGAAGATACTAAAAGCGGCAATGATACAATAGCTGCAGATGAAAGAGAAGCAGATTTTCCAGGCGGCACAAAAGCCTGGATAAATTATCTTGAAAATAATTTTCAATTTCCCGAACGGGCAACACAGATGGGTATTAAAGGCACTACCATTACCCAATTTACAATTGATTCAGACGGAAAAATTTCACATTTAAGAATTATAAAGTCAGTGGAGTATTCCTTGGACAAAGAGGCACTACGGCTAATTGAAAAAGCCCCCAAATGGAACCCTGCCTTTCAACGGGGAAGAAAAGTTAAAGCCTACCGAAGACAACCCATAACATTTGGCTAGCGAAGATTTTTGATATCAACAAAGAATTAAAAGTCGTACTAAAATTTAGTCGGGTAGAAATCTTAAAATGATGGTATAGCTGTAACATTGCAGCATGCTTCAACAGATTGCCCCATATTTCGGCTACCTGGCCACCATCCTATTAGCCATAGGTCTGCTGGTAAACAGCGATCTTAAATTTCGTTGGCTAAATACAGGTGGCAATATCGCCTTTATTATTTACGGTGTTATTTTACAAGCCATCCCGGTTATTCTTACTAATTGCATTCTCCTTAGCATCAATATTTACTTTCTTTTTCGTATTTATAATCGCAAAGAATATTTTGAGTTATTGGAATTTCAATCCGGCGGAATTCTTATTGATAGTTTTTTATCTTTTTATAAATCAGATATTGCCAGCTATTTCCCGGCATTTACTAAAGAACAGTTAGCAGGAAATATCAATTTTGTAGTATTACGAAACCTCGTTATTGCAAATATTTTCAGTATGCGGCCCAATAATGATGGCACTGCAGAAGTGCTATTAAATTACACCGTGGCTAAATACAGAGACTATAAGATTGGTCCTTTTATTTTTGAAAAAGAGAGGGAATTTTTACGGGCAAAAGGAATAAAAAGTATTGTTTACACCGCAGTAGCCAACCCAAAACATGAAAAATTCCTAAATGTAACCGGCTTCACCCTTCAGGAATTTGATGGCCATCGCAAGTACATCAAACACCTAACTTCCTGATACAAAATAGCAAACAAGATTTTTCAGTAATCAAGTAGCAAGCACCCGGTTTAAGGGCAGATCATTTTCCTATTTCCCCTTTAAAACAGAGGCCGTTCATCAAATTCATACAAAATATTAACTTGTACATGTATATATTGCATAATCACTGTCTTTTAACCAAATCAAATTAATAATGAAAAAACTATTGCTAAGTTTACCAGTTAGTTTTTTGTGCACCTTCCTGATGGCGCAGGATAAACCAAAAACTCCTGTTATGCCAACAGGTGCGCCAATGGATACATCGAAGCCAAAAAAACCTGCGGGGATTACGGACAAAATAAAGTCCAGTAAAAAAATTGACGGACTTTTTACCATTTACCAGGACACTGCAACGGGTAGTGTACAGTTATATGTAAAGAAAAGCCAGCTTGGTAAAGAATTTATTTACCAGAGTTTTTCTATCAGCGGACCAACAGCCTTGTTCCTGAATCAAAGTATGCATAGATCTACTGCTGTATTCACCATTAAAAAAGCATTTGACAAACTTGAATTCAGCCAGGTAAATACTTCTTTCTATTATGATGCTGAAAATCCGGTTAGCAAAACAAAAGATGTAGATAAACCAGAAGCTGTTTTCTATGCCGAAAAAACAAGTGCTGAAGATGCGGATGGATTTCTGATCAACGCAGATGGTCTTTTTATCAGCGAAAAATTAGATCCGGTAAAACCAGCATCAGTTCCCGGACAGCCAAACTTTGGTTTTTCATTGGGTGGTTTAAATCCAACCAAATCAAAATACAATGAGATACGTTCTTTTCCAGACAACACCGATGTTGTAGTAGATATGGCATACGACAATCCTAACGCATTCAATCCCGGCGGCGCTGATATTACAGATGCCCGCTATGTTCGGGTTCGTATGCAACATAGCCTTATTGCTATGCCTGAGAATAGTTTCAAAGGCCGTCGTGACGATCCAAAAGTTGGATACTTCATCGAGCAAAAAACCAACCAGACAAGCATTAGTCCTGTTCCATACAAAGACGTAATTAATCGCTGGAATTTAAAAAAGAAAGATCCTGCTGCTGCTGTAAGCGAACCAACGGAGCCGATAGTTTTTTGGGTAGAAAATACCACTCCGCTTGAATACCGCCAGACCATCGTCGATGCGGGTCTTAAATGGAATGAAGCATTTGAAAAAGCTGGATTTAAAAATGCTGTTCAAATGAAAATAATGCCGGATGATGCCACCTGGGATCCTGCAGATATTAAATATAATGTTATCCGTTGGGTAGCTTCTGCACAACCTAGTTACGGTGCAATCGGGCCAAGTTTTGTAAATCCAAAAACTGGTCAAATTCTGGGTGCTGATATTACTATTGAATGGTTTAGCGGAAGTGCTACTCCTATCAGTGATGAATTATATAATGGCAACACTGCTGCTAACCACAACGAAGAATTACATTTCTCCGGTATGGTTGATGCTAAACACCTGGCAAACTGTAGTATGGCAAGTGAGTTAAAACAGCAATTAATTACCGGTATGACATTGGCAGATGCTGTAGATGCAGGCCCTGCTGAAATAAAAGAAATGCACCAACAGTTTCTAATTTATCTGGTGATGCATGAAATGGGACACACTCTTGGTTTGAACCACAACATGAAAGCAAGCCAAATGCTTTCACCTGCAGAAATCAACAATAAAGAATTGACAAGAAGAATTGGGTTAATTGGTTCTGTAATGGACTACCCAGCTATCAACATAGCAGCAGATAAAAGCAAACAAGGTGATTATTATACCACCCGTTCTGGTCCTTACGATTTATGGGCTATTGAATATGGATATACTGAATTTCCTGAAGGTCAGGAAGAAGCTGGTCTTAGAAAAATTTTAAGCCGCAGCAACGACCCTCAACTTGCTTTTGGTAATGATGGAGATGATATGCGTTCTCCGGGTAAAGCAATGGATCCAAGAGTAAATGTAAACGACTTAACAAGCGATGCAATTGGATATGCCGAAGAAAGATTCAAAATTGTAAATTCTCTTATGGGCAAACTGGTACAGAAATACAGTAAGCCTTACCAGAGCTATGCAGAACTTCGCTCAAGATATGGTGCATTAAACGGACAACGTAATGGTATGATAGCTGCAACAAGTCGCTATATCGGCGGTGTTTATATTGACAGAAGCACCCCTGAACAAGGCTCTGCTACAAAACCATTTACTCCGGTACCATTAGCTACTCAAAAAAGAGCAATGGAAATTTTAAGCAAGTATGCTTTTGCACCTAATGCATATGATGCGGATGCACAAGTATTCGCTTACCTGCAACCACAGCGTCGTGGTTTTAACCAGGCGGGAACAGGTGATGATTTTAAAATCACCGGTAATATCTTAAACACCCAGGTATTTGGAGCCCTTGCGCATATTTTGCATCCTGCCACGTTGCAACGTATTACTAACAGCCGCTTATATGGCAACCAGTACAGTGTTGCAGATGTAATGAATGATCTTTTAAAAGCTTGCTTTGATGCAGATATGAAAGGCAATGTGAATGTATATCGCCAGAACCTGCAAACAACTTTTGTAAAAGCTGCGGCAGATATTATTGACCCAACAAAAACGCAATATGATGATGTAGCAAAAGCAGCTGCATTAAACACATTGAAAAAACTGAAAACACAATTGGCTGGTGCCGTTTCTACAAACGAAGATTCAAGAGCACACCGTGGAAGTTTGCTTTTCAGAATAAACAATGCGTTGGAACGTAAATAAGCTTCTTTATTTTTTTCAAAAACCGTCCCGATAATATCGGGACGGTTTTTTTATTCCGATTAGGTTATTAAAAAAGAGGAGCAATATCTACTTTTGCCTATGCATATTTCAGCAGCAACTATACAAGACATTCCGGCACTAACTGAATTGATCAACAGTGCTTATCGTGGCGAAGCTTCTAAAAAAGGTTGGACAACAGAAGCCGATCTTTTAAAAGGTGATTTACGCACAGATATTTCAACCCTTACAGAATTAATCAGTAATACGAAAGCTATAATCTTAAAACATTCCCTTGCCGATGGAACAATAGCCGGTTGTGTTTATCTTGAACAACGGGAAAGAGGCCTATATCTCGGAATGCTTACCGTATCTCCACAAATGCAAGCGGCAGGTAGTTGTCCGAATATCTTCATGAATGTAATTACATTAAGGACGGAACTAATTAACTGGTATGAAAGAAATGGCTATGTACAAACTGTCGAACGGGTTCCCATGCCTGATAATCCTAAATTCGGCATTCCCACACAGCCATTAGAGTTTGTGATTATGGAAAAAATAATTGCCTCTTAAAAACTTACTGCCATAGGGTTGTCACCAGCCGCTGTTTTCTTTGTGCTCTAACAATTAAAACATTCATCTATGACAATCATGCAATCCTTTTTAAATGAATTAGAAAAAGAAGCTGTTACCACCCGTAAAATGCTGGAAAGAGTTCCATTAGATAAGTATGACTGGGTTCCTCATGAAAAAAGCATGAAACTTGGAAGTCTGGCAACCCATATAGCCGAATTACCCGACTGGATAGACATGGTGCTGCATACTACAGAGCTTGATTTTGAAGCCAATCCTTACACGCCGGCAAAACTTACAAGCACAAATGAACTGCTAAACTATTTTGAAAAAAGCCTTGCCAATGGACGCAACGTTTTAACGAAAGATAACGAAAGTCAGCTGGAGCTACCCTGGACTTTAAGAAATGGCAAGCAGATTTACAGCACCGAGCCAAAAGCAGATGTTATCAGGATGTCGCTATCTCAAATAATACATCACCGGGCACAATTAGGGGTGTATCTGAGATTATTGAACATCCCCATACCCGGCAGTTATGGACCTAGTGCTGATGAAAATAATTTTTAAAGACAAGGCTTACCGGTTTGGTAAGCCTTTTTCATTTTCTACCGGGAAGAAGTTACTTTTGTAGCCGTACCGCTAATTCTTACTCTACATGAACCGGATCATCTTACTCTTTTTTATATTACTCCCCTTCTCAGGCTCTGCACAGAAATACATCAATAAGAAAAAAGCGGATATAAAAAAAGAACTGGGCCAATATATAAAAGATAATAAAAACATAAATGCTGCGCTCAACGAAACAGACACTTCTTTGGTATTAAATATTCCGGGCACTACAACGCAACAAGCAACTTTTGCTTATTTTTTTGATAAGCAAGGGAAATGCAGATTGCAAAAAACAGTAGCCAACTGCGACTCTTGCATTAATAAATATTTACAGGAAGCCCTTGGGCAGGATAGATACAAGTGGCGAAAGATCAATGAGAACCAATACATCTCTTCTTTTGAAGATAAATTGATGATTGAAACACCTGCCGATGGCAAAGAGTTTTCTTTTATGATCCTTCGTACCGATTGGTCAAAAATTCTTTATGATATGATTACAGAACGAAAATAGTAAGGGGTTTACCAGGCCTATAACTATTTTTATTTCGTTTTTTGCCGGGTTCGCTGTAGTTTTTTTTGCCGTTCCACATCTACTTTTTGGTTATGCTTAATTACGTCCCAGTACTCTTTACCATATTCTACAAATATTTCAGATCCCGCCGCAATATCTTTATTTGATTTAATATACACCTTCGTCCCAACCTCCACATACTCGGCATTATTCGTAAGTCCTTTTGTTCTTCGCAAGCCTCTCGCATCATTAGCATAACGAGCCAATGCTTTTTTATTATTACTGGCATCAATTACATGATTCCGCTTTACAAAATAGATATATCCATTATTGCCATCGTTATCATCCACCTCTTTCCAGGTGGTTATTTTGCCTTTATACTCAACGATCAATGTGTTCTTCGGAATAAACTCTTTTGCAAACAATCCATTTCCCGCATCAGTTAGGCCCGATTTCTTTACCACTATTTTTTTCTCTAACAAAGCCATACTAACATTTTTGTTGGCCGCAAATATAGCCATAGCACAACTTCAAAAGTCAATTGCTTTGCAAAAGAATAGTTTAACCGCAGAGGCACCATCAATTGCCTCTGCGGTTACTTGTTTATCCCTTCAATCCTTTCACTTCATATAAAATTTGTAGAATTTCTTTTACCAGCAAAGGGTCTTTATTTATTTCCAATGCTCTTTCTAAAAACTGGACGGCCGTTTTGTTATCACCTATTTTATAATACCCCTCTCCCAGGCTCGACAATACATTAGCCGATTCCGGGTATAGTTGTGCATTCAGTTGAAATACTTTAAACGCTTCCTCCTTTTTTCCCTGTTGCAGTAGTAAATAACCAAGGCTATTCAACTCTCTTTCATTGTTTACTAATGACTTTAATTGCATGGACATTCCACGGATATTGCTGTTTTTATTGAGCAATGTTCCATCATTCAACCATTCGCTCAGCAATGAAAAGCTTTTATAATTGGGGCTATAATCTCCACCGGTAAGTATAGTTTGCAAATCTTTTTCAAGCGATGTAACAGGGAATTCATTGATCCGCCCTACTTCTACCCCATTTTTATAAACAATAAAAACAGGTACTCTAAAAATTCCCTTGCCGGCTTCTTCCTGCTTCGGGCCCTGTTTGTATAATGAATCACTGCCGCCCAACCCGATCAGCTTTACCTGGCTGGTAGCAAATGATGCATCATGCAGCAATTTCATAAACCTTGGTACTTCTCTTTTACTATCACCACACCAGGTGCCCAGAAAGATATCCATGCTGATATCTTTGGTGTTAGTTTTTTTAATTGCCGCTGTAATTTTTGTATCAGGTTGATAAGCATTGTATATACTGTCAAACCATTTGTTGAATGGTGCTTGCATTAGATCATTTTGCGTAATCGTTCCGTATAAAATTGTTGACTTGACAGCTATTTGACCAAAAGAAATTATTGATACAGCCATTAATACAATGGCCATTGATATTTTTTTCATAAAAAATCATTGTTTGGTTAATTATAATAATAGAATAGTTGTATGCCCCGAAATAGATCAGGCATAACACAAAAAAACACAGAAATATAATTAACCCAATTGTGGCGGATGTTCAATGCCATAAACATTACCGGAAGGCAAAACGGTTACAAGATTAACCGTGAATGCTGTATTCAAATAACAGAATTGAAATACTTGATCATTTACCGGCGTACAATAAGATTCATCCGGATGATGGTGGATATGAACGGGTGGAGCTGCATTATCGGCAATAGGGGCAGCTTTGTCTTCCAGCAAGCTTTCGCAATCACAGGTTTTTCCATCAGTAGTAAAATAATTGGTAACCCGGCAATTTACATAGCCGATATGCTTCTCGTATTGAGCAACAAAGAAAACAAGGAGTAATATTACAGCAGTAATTTTTCTCAACTGGCTGACTATTTAGTTTGGGTTTTGGTGCAGCAGGAAGCCCCGCCGCTTTTACCTGACAAATAGTGGGGAGAAAGGGTTGCATTCTTTTCAGCCTGTATTCGTAGACGATTGACTAAACTTCATCATTTTTTTGAACATTCCAGAAATAGGAGGCAATAAAACTAGTCCTTTAAACCATATCATCAATTTCAATATTCTCTTTATCGATAAGTTCCTTTATTTCATAAAAAGAGCTCAAAAGTCCATATAGCTCTGGATTTGGCTCAAATCCATCAATATAAATACGCATAAAATCTTGGTGTCTAATCCAATCTTCTACTATTATCTGAAGACCATTATTTTTTAAATTTAAATGCCAGTACTTTGAAACATTACTTGATATAACATCAAAATACCGCAATAAATATCTAGAAGGATAGGAAGAGTTCTTATGATCGGAAACGAAAACAAAGGTATTATTATTGATAATCTCCAAACCATATACATTATATAATTTGTCTATTTCCAAATAAGTAGGTTCAAACCCAAATTCTAATCCCAGTCTATGGACAGATTTATTTATACACTTTACTATCATGAAACACTTTCTTATTTATACAATCTATTATAAAACTCAATCACTGTACTATCCGGCTTATAGGTGATTTCAGCATCTGGAGAAATTCCCGTTAACGATTTTATAGTATTCATCTTTATCTGATAAACAGACATTCATTTATAATTTAATCTATGAGAAATTCTGGGGTCAGCTGCATTTTCCAGTAAATAAAATATCATGGAAGTATCTTTCCTTTCCGAAATAATGCTTACAGCATTTATAATACTATCTTTATTTTCACTTCTTAACATTAGAATAAGCTGTTCTTTTGTTTCTCCATTATTCTTACAAGAAGAAATAAAAAACAAACATATTACTAAACACAATTTACTACTCATAGTATAATCTTTGCAATGGTTATCTTCCCAAAGATGTGAATAGCTTTTGTTGGCTCAATCAGCGTATAAATTACTTTATACACTAAGTCTGTTTTCAGAAGTCCTTAGTTGAAACTCTTCTCCTCACATCATTTTTCAATCAAACCATCCGTCTTCCATTGTTTGAAAACATTGATCGTACTGTCGCTTAGTTTAGCGGCTTTGCGGAAAGGCATAAAACCTCTGTCTGTCGGATTCAGTTCCACCCGGCGGATGATCTCATCGATATCAGCTTTTACGTTGGCAAAATTATCATACGGCTTTTTATTGCCTTTACCGGATATATGACAAGGAGAGCAATTTGTGGTAATAGCCATTTGCACATTAGCTTCATAACTAAACTTAGGCACCGCAGCCGTTGTCTTTTTAGAAGAACTGCAATTGGCAAATAATACTACAGTAGCAACAATAGCTGAAAAGGCAATGATTTTTCGCATGTGGTTTGTTTTTTAAAAATGAAATATATCCAAAAAAATACAATCTCAATCACCAACTATCAAAACGATTGAACCAATAGCTCCGGTTGCCCGCCATCCTTCCAAATATTATCTTCGCAATACTACCATGCTTAGAGCTACTGCTAAAACTTACCGCAATGCATACGCAGGCCTGTCGAAAGAAACATGGCTGCTTTCCCTGATAATGCTGATAAACCGCAGCGGCACCATGGTAGTGCCGTTTATGACGCTGTACCTTACCAGTCCGGAAATGGGCTATTCGGTAGGTGATGCAGGAATTGTATTTGGTTTATTTGGAGCAGGTGCTTTTGCTGGCGCATGGCTCGGCGGAAGACTGACAGATAAAATTGGCTTCTACCCTGTTCAGTTATTTACCTTATTCGGCGGGGGAATTTTATTCATTGTATTGGGACAGATGAATACCTATCCGCTTATTTGCATCTTTACTTTTTTACTCAGTTTTGTGAATGAAGCTTTTCGCCCTGCTAACTCCACCGCTATTGCATTCTATAGCAATGAAAATAACAGAACAAGATCTTATGCATTGAACAGGCTGGCCATCAATTTGGGTTGGGCCGCAGGTAGTGCATTGGGTGGATTTATTGCACATATTGATTACGAATTATTGTTTTGGGTAGATGGATTTACCAATATGGGTGCCGCATTATTAATGTGGCTGGTTTTAAAACCCGTGGATTATAAACCACCCAAAAAGCAAAAGATCGATGATCCGCTGATACAATCTGCGTATAAAGACAAAACCTATTTGTCCTTTGCATTTATCACTATTTTATTTGCCTGTTGCTTTTTTCAGATGTTCAATAATGTTCCCGTTTACTTTAAAAGGGAACTCAATTTCTCTGAACCTTTTATCGGCATTTTAATGGCTGCCAACGGCATCATCATAGTGCTGGTAGAAATGGTGCTGGTGTATAAACTGGAAGGTAAAAGGAACAATATCTATTATATCAGCATCGGGGTGTTTTTGGTTGGTGTTGCTTTCCTTTTATTGAACATACCTGCTGCAGCCGTGCCGGTAGCCATCAGCATGATTGTGCTGGTTACTTTCGGCGAAATACTCTCCATGCCTTTTATGAATAGCTATTGGATAGCCCGAACACAGCCATCCAACCGGGGGCAGTATGCAGCACTATATACAATGGCCTGGTCGGTAGCACAAGTGCTTGGCCCTATGGGCGGTGCACAGCTTGCCGAATATTCCGGTTTCAATGTTTTATGGTGGACGGTAGGGCTTGTTTCAATCGTCGCATCCTTCGCTTTTTGGAAATGGCATCGGTAAATTTTAGTTATCCAAGCGCAAAATCCACCGCAGCAGTTGCATGTAATAAAGTGGTATCAAAAACAGGTAGTGCTGTGTCGGATTGTTTGATAAGCATCGGAATTTCTGTGCAGCCCAATATTGCACCTTGTGCCCCTTCAGCAGATAGTTTATCAATTATTTCCAAAAATCCTTGCTTTGTTTCAGCAAGAAATTTTCCTTTTCCTAATTCATTATAGATGGCATTGTTTACGAACTCTATACCATCAGCACCTGGTATTATTGTTTCGACACCGTAACTGGCGAGTTTGTTTTTATAAAAGTCAAACTGCATGGTGTAGCGGGTACCTAATAATGCTACTTTAGTAATTCCTTTGTGTTGGATAGCTTTGGCAGTAACATCGGCAATATGCAGCAGCGGAATAGATATTTTTTCCTGCACCCTCTCTGCAATATGGTGCATAGTATTAGCACCCAATAACACACAAGCAGCGCCGGCGGCTTCCACTTTTTTAGCAGCATCGGTAATAATGCGGGTAATTCCATCCCAATCTCCTTTTTGAGTAAGGGTTACTATTTCTCCATAATTAACGGAATACATCGCAATTTTTGCGGCTTCATTTCCGCCCAATCGTTGATTAGTAATTTCATTAAATAGCCGGTAATAGTCCAACGAGGAAACCCATGATAAACCGCCTACAAATCCAATTGTTTTCATGTAATAAAAATATTGCAAAGCATCCTCCGCAACAAAACTTTCGTCACAGAATGATAATATTTCCTAATATCAGCTGGGGCGGAACAAACCCTTACATTTGTCAAAATTTTTTTCATGCGACTGGTATCTATTTTAGCGTTAGTATTATTCTGCACTGTCACTGTTGAAGCACAGCAAACGATTAAGCGTCCAAAGCTTATTGTAGGTATTGTGGTGGACCAGATGCGCTGGGATTATCTCTATCGTTTTTATGACCGGTACGATGCTAATGGTGGATTTAAACGTATGCTTAACCAGGGCTTTACTTGTGAAAACACTTTAATTCCATACACCCCTACATATACAGGTTGCGGACATAGTTCTATTTACACAGGATCAGTGCCTGCTATAAATGGCATTACCGGAAATTATTGGTGGGACAGAGATCAAATGCGTTCTGTTTATTGCACAGAAGATAAAACAGTCAACACCGTTGGCAGCGCTACTTCTGCAGGCAAACAAAGTCCCAGAAATATGCTTACCACAACCATCTGCGATGAATTGCGGATTGCTACCAACTTTAAAAGTAAAGTGGTAGGTATTTCTATAAAAGACAGAGGTGGTATTTTACCAGCAGGCCATAGTGCCAATGCCGCTTATTGGTACGATGGCGGCGTAGGCAAATGGATAACTTCTACTTATTACATGAATGAATTACCAAAATGGGTTAATGATTTTAATGCGCAGAAGTTAGTTGATAAATATTACGAAAAAGGCTGGAATACACTTTACCCGATTAACACTTATACACTAAGTACCGCCGACGAAAAAAGCCATGAAGCAAAAACATTAGGTGGCAATAAATTTCCCTATGACATGAAAGCTTATATGGGAAAAGACTATGGGAAAGTTTCTACCACTCCAATGGGAAATACATTGACTGCTGAATTTGCAAAAGCTACGTTAGTGGCTGAGCAATTGGGAGCAGATGATATTACGGATTTTCTGGCGGTAAGTTTTTCTTCACCGGATTATATTGGTCATACGTTCGGACCTAACTCGGTAGAAGCTGAAGATGGATTTTTAAGATTAGATAAAGAGCTTGGTTCTTTCTTAGATTTTTTGGATGCAAAAGTTGGCAAGGGTCAATACACCGTTTTTCTTTCTGCTGACCATGGCGTGGCACATACCCCCGAGTATATGACGGAGAATAAAATGCCCGGTGGAAGAGTTTTCATGAGCGACATAACCAAGCAACTCAACATTGCATTAAATGAAAAATTCAACATCACCCCTGTGGTGGTCTATGATGATAATTACCAATTTGGATTAAATCATCCAAAAATTGATTCTGCTAAATTAGATGCTGAAGATATTATTGAGTGGATAGTTACCCGCATGTCCAAAGATTCAAACATTGCAAGAATATTTTCGCTGGAAGAGTTGAATGAAGTTCCGCTTCCCGGAACGGTAAGAAATATGCTGAATAACGGTTACTATAAACGCCGCAGCGGAGACATCCAGTTTCTGCTTAAACCCAATTATATAGATGCCTGGAGCAATACCGGTACCACCCATGGCTTATGGAACCCCTATGATACGCATATTCCTTTGTTGTGGTATGGCTGGGGTATAAAACAGGGAAAGACCAACCGGGAAACCTATATGACTGACATTGCGCCAACTATAGCGGCTTTGTTACGCATACAAATGCCTAACGGAAATGTAGGCCAGGTGATTACAGAAGTACTGAAATAAGAAGATTGCTGATGTGAGTTGTTATTGTGTTTTCTTTCGTAATTTTCTTATCCACTATATAAGACACCATTAATAACCACTATATGAATAAGATCACACGGATGCTATTAGCTTGCCTGTTTGCGGGCACATTTTCTGTATCTGCGCAGAACCAGGTTGACAGTATCAAATTTTTTACGGACCCCGGCATTGTAGAAATAACATTGACTACTGATTTTGGTAAACTACAGATCGCCGAAAATATTGAAGTTTATCAGGAAGGAGATATCACCGTTCGTTTTCCTGATAACACGACTATCAGCGAAAAAATGAAACTGCATGCAAGAGGCAAGTCGAGAAGAATTAATTGTGCTATGCCTCCCATTATGCTGGATTTTCACACTCCTACTTCACCAAGACTTTATACACTCAGCAGGTTGAAACTGGTGGTGGGTTGTGCCAACTCAAGTGTGGATGAGCAATTGCTGTTGAAAGAATACATGGTGTATAAAATTTACAACCTTTTTGATGAAAGAAGTTTTAGAGCAAGATTAGCCAAAGTAACCTACATCGATACAAAAGGCAAGATGAAATCATATACGCAATATGCCTTCTTACTGGAAGATGTTGATGATATGGCAAAAAGGAATGGCTGCAAAGCCAGTAAAAAGGTTGCTTTTGCAGTGGATGAAGCAGACCCTGCATTGATGAATAAAGTTGACATTTTTGAATATATGATTGGCAATACTGACTGGTCGGTGCCGGCTAACCATAATATAGAAATGATTTATCCCCGTAATGATGAAAAAGCGAAAGTGCTTACTGTTCCTTACGACTTTGATAATTCAGGTTTTGTAAATGCCTACTATGCAGTACCAAGCGAAGTGGTGGGAACTGCCTCCGTTACCCAACGGGTTTACAGAGGCTATAAAAGAACCATGCCTGAAATTGAAAATACCCTGAAAATTTTTAAAGAGAAAAGACAAAGTATCAATGACCTGGTAAATGGGTTTGAGTTGTTTAAAGACAAAACAAAAAAAGATATCATTAGTTACCTGAATGAATTTTACAAGACCATTGAAAGCGATAAAAAAGTAAAATCAATCTTTATTGATAACGCCAGATAACATTAATTCGTTAGTTTACCACCACCATCTTATACTTTAAACTTAACCATTAAGTTATGAAAAAAATAAAGTGGCTGTTGCTGGCCTTTATAATAAGCAGCAGTTTTTTATCCTCTGCGCAAGCAAAGGTTGATAGTATAAAATTTTTTACTGATGAAGATATTGTTGAAATAAGCCTCTCCACGGATATTAGAAAGTTGCAAAATGAAAAACTGCCAGATGTTTTTCAGGAAGCCGAAGTTACACTTACCCTGCCGGGCAGTACACCTATCAAAGAAGCAATAACAGTAGGTGCGAGAGGTCATTTTAGAAGAGAGCAGTGTAACATTCCGCCCATTATGATAGATTTCAAAAATCCAACCTCACCTCTACTATCCCCGTTGGGAAAATTAAAATTAGTAATTGCCTGTGGTGCTAAAGCGGATGATGAACAATTGGTGCTGAAAGAATTTCTTGTTTATAAAATCTATAATCTGCTGGAGAATAAAAGCTTTCGGGTAAGGTTAGTAAAAATGAACTATAATGATACAAGAGGAAAAGTAAAGCCCTTTACGCAATATGCATTCCTGTTAGAAGATGATAAAGACATGGCAATAAGAAACGGTTGTATAAAAAAAGATAAAGCAACGTATAATACCGAAGCAACCAATCGTAGTTTAATGACAAAAGTGGCCGTGTTTGAATATATGATCAGCAATGGCGATTGGTCTGTTCCCGGCAATCATAACATAAAACTTATTTACGATAAGGAAAATAAAAATGCATTACCATTTGTTGTTCCCTACGATTTTGACCACTCCGGCTTTGTAAATGCCGGCTATGCTTTGCCCAGTGAAATTTTAGGTACCGAAGCTGTAACAGAAAGAGTGTACAGGGGTTTCCCAAGATCAATGGAAGAATTGCAATTGACCTTTGATCTGTTTAAAGCAAAGAAAGAGGCTATCATGTCGGTGATTAACAACTTTACATTACTAAAAGAAAGTTATCGCAAAGAAGCCACCCGGTATCTGGAAGAATTTTATAAAACCATCAATAACAAAAAAGAAGTACAGTCTATCTTTATTGATAATGCCCGTACTAAATAATTTACTTACTATTTCATTAACCATTTAAAAACTAAAAAGCAGCACATGGATTTAAAAGAGCAGTTTGAACAAGCGGCATCAGATAGCAAAAGTCTTTCCGAAAAGCCAAGCAACGAAACCTTATTACAACTATATTCTCTCTACAAGCAAGGCAGTATTGGTGATGTAAACACAGACCCTCCTTCTAACCCGTTTGATTTTGTAGCCAAGGCCAAATATGAAGCATGGTCAAACTTAAAAGGGAAATCAACGACAGACGCAATGAAAGAATACATTGAGTTAATAAACAGGTTGAAAAACTAATACTTATTTTGTCGATAAAACAGCCGTGTAGATTTCGTCAAGCTGTTTGCTGATAACCGGGTAGCTGAAAAATTTTTGTGCTTTTTCAGCTATTTTTTTTCTGTTATAACTTGAATGATGGCTCATTATTTCTCGCATTGCATTGGCAAGAATATTTTCATTTCCCGGCTCTACCAATAAAGAATTAGTTTCGTCAACCAGTTCCGGAATACCGCCAACATTTGAAGCAATAACCGGTAGGCCGCAGCACAAAGCCTCTCCAATTACACAAGGCGAATTCTCAATATTGCTGAATAATATAAAACAGTCTGCTAACTGCATTTCAGTTGCAACATGCTGATAAGATACTTCGCCCCGAAAAGATACTGTTCCTTTCGGAAAACCTAATGAAGCGGCATACTCTCGTATTGTATGAGTGGTATCTCCTACCATTACCAGTTCAGCATTTGAATTTTCTTTTATAAATATTTTAAAAGCTCTCAATATACCTTCCGCATTTTTTAGCTGAACCATATTTGATACATGCAAGAAGCGAAAGGTAGCTGACTGCTTTTCCTGATAATAAAAAATATTGGTGTCAACCACATTGGGCACAACCGTATATTTTTTTTGCATCACTAGCCTGTTTACACCTTCGGCTAAGTAACGGCTAACAGAAATAAATACAGCTGCTCCTTCGTAAACTTTTTTTGTAAGCTGTTTGAACAGGGAGTTTTTGCTTTCATAATTATAAACTTCCACCTCATTATATATTCCCCAATGTTCAGTAACAACATAGGGAACGTCGTACTTTTTTTTGGCCCACAAACCTAAGTATCCTGCTTTTACCGGGATGTTTACATGAATTATATCAGGCTTGCCATTTTCAATGATATACTTCCTGATAGCTTTTTTTGAAAGATGAAGCCATTTGTAATGCGATAGCAATTTGGCGGGAAAAGAAGCATGCTTTTTAAAGTAGATTATTTTCTCCGTTATACCCGGAGCATTCGTCACCACTTCGCCGGTTTCTTTTACCACACCAGTGTCATCCCCTGCCAGGTGTAAAACAAAAACATCATTGCGTAATGCGGCGGCATGGGCCTGCCGTTGAATAAAGTCGCCATTAAAAGGCTCCAGTTTATTCGGATACCAACTGCAAATCCAGAGTATTTTTTTTCGGGACATCAATTGCTAAAATAAACCAGCCAGTACTGTGAAAAAAATCGGTTTTTGAAACAGTGCTGATTAGTTCAACACCGGCACCAGTTTGATGAACTCCTTTCTATTGAGATAGTAAAATAATACAAGGTAAAGAAGGGGTAAAAAACTGAGTACTTTTAGTACCAGCAAGCCAGTAAAAAAACCACTCAGGTATAAGCCAGCTAAAAGGCCAACTACTCCCAATAATTGTTTATCACTGATGGCACATACTACATTAAAGCAATAGACAGGCAGTTCATTATACTTTAATTTCATTGGGCGGGTAAAATGATACCCGTCTGTGATAACAACTTTTGGATTATTCTCACTTACAGGAATTACTACCGGCTTTGTATTAGACAGCGGATAAATTTGCCGTCCATTAACAATGGCTCTGATCTTCAGAAAACTCAGCATTACCTGGTTCTTTCGCTGGAGCACTATGTGAAATGGTGCGGAAATAAACTACAACTTTAAATGTTATTTTGTTTTCTGTTGCGCTGCGAGCAAATCGCCGCTAACTTATCGCTATTTCAAAGCTTTTATAATTTCAATAAAATCAGCAGCAACCAACGACGCCCCACCAACAAGACCGCCATCAACATCGGGACAAGCAAAAATCTCTTTTGCATTGTTTGCTTTAACACTTCCTCCGTAGAGAATCGGGATTTCATTGGCTACAGCTTCGCTATACTGATCGGCAATTACAGAACGTAAATATTGATGTATTTCTTGTGCCTGTTCTGTGCTGGCTGTTTTACCGGTACCAATCGCCCAGATAGGCTCATAGGCAATGACGATATTCTTAATAGTTGCAGCTGGTAAATGAAACAAGGATTCTTTTAACTGAGTAGCAACAAATTCATTTTGCGTACCTGCTTCACGGATGGATAAGGGTTCCCCGCAGCAAAAAATAGGAGTAATAAAATTTTCTAAACAAAGATTCACCTTGTCGGCCAGCATAGTGTTAGTCTCTCCATTATATTCTCTTCTTTCACTATGCCCGATTACACAATATTTTATATTCATGGAGTGAAGCATTTCTACAGATACTTCCCCAGTAAAAGCGCCGGATTTTTTATGGTGACAATTTTGCGCTGCTACTTCATAATTACTCTCTTCTTCCACTTCACTTCTTGTCATTAACAAATAAGGAGAAGGCACCGCAAAAATAGCCAACTGATGATTGGCCAATTCAATTTCAGCTCCCAAAATTTCATCCAATAATTTTTCTCCTTGCTGGTATGTAAGATTCATTTTCCAATTAGCTGCTGCAATTTGTTTCCGCATAAAATATCAGTTGTGTTTATATTAAATTTTTTATTTTACCACTTCTCGAAAATAGATTTCAAAATACTTTTTTCATCATCAGTTATTTTTTGTCCTTTTAATTTTTTCCAGTCTTCAATATCCAGCAAAGCCTTTTCAAGATCATAGCGATTCACTCCTTCGCTACCCCAGCTAAAATTGGGAATGTATTTAGGTGTAAGACCCGCACCAAACACATTGCAACTTACGCCTATTACCGTTCCAGTGTTTATAGCCGTATTAACAGCCGTTCGGGAATAATCTCCCATCATCA
Source organism: Bacteroidia bacterium Ga0077558 (assembly GCA_001464625.1). Classification (GTDB taxonomy): domain Bacteria; phylum Bacteroidota; class Bacteroidia; order Chitinophagales; family Chitinophagaceae; genus JJ008. The sequence goes on from LNFJ01000171.1 coordinate 131,635, forward strand.
CACCGCATTTAATACCTGCTGTCATTTCTCCTTTTGGCATCCACACTTTTACTTCACTGGCATTATTCTTTAAATTAGAATTGGTGGTTCCAGCACCCATATTACACCACTCTCCTATTACGGAATCCCCCAAATATCCATCATGTGCTTTATTACTGTAACCAAAGAGTATTGAGTTCTTTATTTCACCACCCACTACACAATAAGGACCAAGTGTAGTAGCACCATAAACTTTGGTTCCTAATTTTAAACAAGCCCCTTCTCCCATGGCAAACGGGCCTCGAATAATGCACCCTTCCATCACTTCTGCATTATTACCTATATATACCGGACCTGTGGCTGCATTAATAATGCAATGCTCCACTTTAGCACCTTTTTCAATAAATACCTGTGATGGCTTTGTAACACGGTTAGTTTTTGAAATTTGTTGTGATTTTTTCTTTGCGGTTAGCAATTTGTAATCCTGACGAATAGCCCAATCATTCAATTGAAAAATATCCCAGGGATAACGGATGATTTTTAACTCCTGATTAAAATTAACAGCATTGCCTACTTTTATTTTATGTCGTCCTTCTATATCGTTTTTAGCAACCCGAAATACAATACTGTTTCCTCCCTTTGCTGCAATAAATTCTCCGTTCTTTAATTTACGAACTGCCTTTACCAATGCTATTGTTGGCAACACATTACCATGAATAATAAAACAAGCCCCATCCCCTACTGCCTCATCAATATGTACGGAACGCTGCAGGTCTTTGTAATCATCTTCTTTTTTATCAAATGACTCAAGCCCCAGCATCCGTTCCCATTTCTCCCGAATGGTAAGGATGCCTACCCTAATGTCCTGCAATTGCCGGGTAAGTGTAAAAGGATGCAGATCTTCCGGCTGGCAAAACTCTTCTGTAAAAATGATCTTATTCATATCGGGGTAATTACCAAAAATAAGAAAAGATAATTGCTCCGTAGGGTTACAACCTTTTGAAGGTGGAAAGATAAAATAAAGGGTTGCCAACCTTTAAAAGATTGGAAACCCTAACAAAAAAAAGGGGTAGTTCATAAGAACCACCCCGTAGGTGTTTTAAAAATAAAAACCCCTGAGCATATTATTGTTTATTTACTACAATCTTCTGCACTGCCTGTTCGCCGGTAGCTGGCACAAATACACGAAGGCTGTAAATGCCGGGGCTCAGGTTTTCAATAACCATATTGTTGTTAGTTACGCTTTTAAATTGTTTAATTGTTCTACCACTCATATCAGTTACAGATACATCACGGATAACAGTAGCATCCTCAAATACAATATTTACTTTACCGTCTACGGATGGGTTTGGATAAACAATTGTTTTACCAACTTGTCCGTCACCACGAACGGTACGAACTTCACTATACTTAGATTGCGCATCGAAATCTACCTGTTTAATACGGTATTGGCTGATCCCTTTTGTGCTATTCAAATCATTGTAATCATAAGCAATAGAAGAGCTGCTATTTCCTCCCTGAGCTTTTGTAGGAACAAAAGCAATCTGTTGCCAGGTTCCGTTAGTATTTCTCTCAACGGCAAAACCGCTATTATTTTGCTCAGATGCAGTTTCCCATTTCAATGATACATTAGTTTGAATCCGTTTTGCCGTAAATGAGGTAAGCTCCACGGGCAAAGGCGATTCCTGGATAATAATAACATTTCCGCAAGTACCGCCCTGGCAGTTTCCATTGCTGGCAGTAAAACGTGTAATTCTAATTGTGATAGGCTCATTACAAGGACAAGTAAATGAATTAGTAGTGTATTGAGCTCCACCCGGTACTGTTGAAGCAATAAAACACTGAGTAAGAACAGGAGTTAGTGAGCCACAAAGAACTTCTACAAGAACTCCTTTAGGATTAGCATTAGATACATCGTTTTGAATGTTCAAAGTAATTGTTCCAGAACAAGTACCGTTGCCATTATTAACGATATTAGTTCTGCGTACACCAGTTACTGTAGGACAAGGATTTTCCTGGGAAAAAGCAGCAATGCCCAACGCTGCAAATAAAATAATAAATAAAATCTTTTTCATGCTTCAAGGTTTTAGTTAAATGAAAGTTTTAATAAATACGGCTGCTGCTTGTGCAACATGATATATGACGAATCAGTACATCCACATTTGATTGTGGTGATTCAGTTGGAATGGACCTTGAGGCATTCAGATAGGAAGGACTTGAAAGGATTAACAACAGTTAAACCATACAGCATTCAATTGAAAATGGATTGTTTGGTGTAGCCAGTTGGCTACTTTGTACTTTTCAGTGGATTGGACATTATTATTTCACAGAGAAATAATAGTAATGGTCACTTTGAGCCATAAAAGTATACTTTCAATTTGTACTGCACAAGCATTTGAGTACAAATATTAAAAAAGGCTGGAATGAGAGTCAAAACAGTTCTCATTCAAGCCTTTTGCAGCGTTTAATTAAAATAATTGTTTATCTGTCACCACCATCATCTCCACCACCGGCCAGGCAACCAACCCCTTGGAAGACAGTAGTGCAGCAACCCGTTCTTTTACCCGATTTATAATAGGCTAAAGAATTAGTATGGTCGTAGTCCTGGTTCAATATCAGCTTATAATATGTTTTAGCACCACCAGAAGTACCATAGTTGAATTTCAAAACTGGTGTCTGCATACAAAGCTGACTTGGATCAGGAGCATAACTGGGAGAAAAGCTGGTCCATGTTGCGCCATTATAGCTATAGGCTGCCCCTGCTACTGAACTCCAGGTAAAGCATGAGCCAAACTCCATACCCCAATGGCTTAAATCCTGTACCGTGCCATTAGTACCATTGCCAGGATTTGGATTTTGAACACTCCATACCCATTCCCAATTACTGCCAACCTGTGTTCTGCTTTCCAATACAATGTCATAAGCATCAGAATTGCAGGGTCCATCTTCTGATTCAATAGATATACCACTCGTTGATGTTTGTGCCACAGGGGCAGTTAACTCTCTGGCAGCGTCCCGCTGGCAGGCTGTAAAAAAAATAGCTGAAGCCAGTACTGCTGAAAAAATAAGTCGATTTGTTTTCATGTTTTTTTTTAGGTAGTGGATTAATTAAAAATAACGGCGTAGTTGCCGATTACCTCATCTCAATAAAAGTAAACAGCACCTAGTGCTTGTGCAAATGAAACAGCCGATATTATTGAAAATAAGATAGCAGATGTAACTACCCCTTTGTAGAAGTACTTATTGCAATAAAGGAATAGTACATTGGCAGAAGGAAGATACTACGCATAAAAAAAGCATCTTGCTTTTCAACAAAATGCTTTTCAAGAAATTTATTCTTGTTGTTATTTAATTTTCAAAACAGGTTTTAATTTATAATCGCCTGCACCGGTTTGCATTATTGATAATGCGGCATCAAAATCAATCAATAATGAATCCAATGAGGCATTTAATTTCTTATTGAGTTTTATTTTTAAACCAGACTCACTGCCGCTTGGGATTGTAAGCGGATAAGTAACTCCTGCAATTTCAATGCTATTATTACTACCCAATACAAAACGAATTTCTTTTAATGTTCCGGTAGGGATATTTCCTTGTGCTAATACGGTATCTACGCCATTTTGAAAATCGAGCAGATTGTACACTCCACTAATGGTAGCAAGATTAGTCCAGCCGGATGAATCATCCCGCATATTTACTCTTACTTCTTGTATATCCACATTTACGGCTGTTGCATTAAAGGGATTATCTGTAAGATGTACTTTTAAATTGGTAGTACCCCCGGAGTTTTCTTTTTGACATGCACTAATTGTTACTGCAGCAATTATTACTGCCAGGACTGAAATGTTTCTGCGTACTATCATAATTATTTTTTTAGGGAAGTAGAAAAAACCATGCCGTTGGACTAAAATGTGATTAACTAATTTAATAAACTTGGTGTGCCACTAAAAAAATAGACCCCCCGAAGAATCGGGAGGTCTTAAAGTATAGCCATGAAAAACAAAACTCTTTCCGATGTTATTCGGATCGAGTAGTTATCACAATTTAATATTAATCTGCTTTCTTAGCATATTTCTTCTTGAATTTGTCGATACGGCCTGCGGTATCAACCATTACATTCTTACCGGTAAAGAATGGGTGCGACATGTTTGAAATCTCCAGTTTAATTAATGGATATTCATTGCCATCTTCCCATTTCAATGTTTCTTTTGAAGCTGCAGTAGAGCGGCTCAGGAAAGTGTGACCATTACTCATGTCTTTAAAAATTACTAACCGATAGCTATCGGGATGGAGTCCTTTTTTCATAACTTGATGATTTTGAAGGTTGCACGGATTTTGCCGTACAAATTAAAAGATAAATTTAGGGCCGCAAAGATAGGCCGGAGAAGGCTTATAGCCAAATATTGGGGGAAATAGATTTTGGCCAAACAAGGAGCTAAAATACGAAAGCACCAAGTTAGCTCACTTTCCGGCTTGCGCCTTCTTGTTTACTTACCCGATGCTTTCCGGAGTTACTTCCACCTTTTTACGGATTTCTGTTTCTCCTGGAGTTACTTTCACCTTTTGAGAGGCTTCCGTTTCTCCGGCACTTAATTTTATTGCTAAAACTTCGTGCAGTTGTATACCAAATATAGTTTACCAAACTACCCGTTTCCAAATTTTTACCCCTTTTGATATGCACTCGTTTTGCACCTTGTTATCAACATAAAATAGCCCCAAATGCAGGCTTATAAAGGGTTTAGTCTCTCATGTTCACATATTGTAAAGGAATTCCAAGATTTCCTGTTTTGCAAAGTTGTATCACATCCTGCAAGTCGTCAATTTTCTTCCCTGTTACTCTAACCAGGTCATCATTGATAGATGCCTGCACCTTCAAACCTGAATCTTTTATCAACTTTACTACCTTCTTTGCATCTTCTTGCGCCATTCCGTTTTTCACTTTCACGGTTTTCTTCCAATACTTACCGCTTATAGCCCCTTCTTTTGATAGGTCAAATGCTTCCGGTGCAATACCTTGTTTGTGCGAACGACTTACCAATACATCCAATAGCTGACGCATCTTCATATCGTCATCTGTTTCCAGTTTTAACTGAAAATCTTTTTTGTCCAGATCAATAACGATATGTGATCCTTTAAAATCAAAGCGGTTAGTAATTTCTTTGGTTACTACATTCACGGCGTTATCCAATGCTTGCGCATCTACTTTGCTAACAATATCAAATGAAGGCATAAAAATGTTTTAGATGAAACCAGATAATATAAGAGAATCAAATGTAAATGCTTTTTCTTATTCATCGTTAAATACCGTCAGCTATGTAAGCAAAAAATTTCACCCCGGTTACAACCGGGGTGAAACGCAATTTAAATCCTTTTATATACTTGTAATTAATTCTCTCCGGTATTCACCCTGTTTTTCTCTTCATCAGCACCGCCGGTTTTTCTCTTTGGCATATTGCCTACCTTCCCTTTGCTGAAGCGGTAAGTAAAATTCAGTGCTACTTGTCTTGAATCTCTTTCTTGTTGGAACGTTGCATCTATATTACTGTACTTAATTACTCCCTTAGCCTTTTGCGTGTAGAGTACATCCCGAAAATTTAACCTTACAGTCCCTTTACCTTTTAGTACCTGCTTGCTAAAAGCCATATTCATAGCTCCAATTCCCTGGATCTTAAATACACCATCTACCCCGGGAGTACGGTAAAATCCTCCAATTTCAGCTCCCCATGTTTTGGCAAACTTAAATTGGTTTGTGAGGTTAAACTGACCAGTAGTAGCTCCAATACTTATATAATCGCCATTAACTATACCTCTAAAGCGGTTGTTGTAAACATTGGCGTACATATTGGCTGTCCACCATTTTTTAATAGGTCCCCCTGCACTAATTGCTAATCCGAATTGTTGCTGATTCGCAATATTTGCCTTTTTTACGAATGTCTCATTTCTATCTGTGTTTTGCTCTAACACTTCGTTGATAATATCTGTAGTTTTTGTATAGTTTAAAGTTGTATTTAAAAACCCTTTGTAGGTATGCGTAAGTTCTATATTATGTGAAAACTGAGGGCTTAAATTGGGATTACCCTGCTCAAAAGTATATTTGTCAAGAAACAAAATGAAAGGGTTTAAATCCTCATAGTCAGGCCTGTCTATACGTCGCCCATAGTTCAGCACAAATGAATGTTTTTCACTGGCCGAATATTGTAAATATGCAGTAGGAAAAAGTTGGGTATAATTTCTTTTGAAATATTTATCAGCAAAAACAAATTTGTTTGAAACTGTATTATACTCATAGCCGCTCGAATGTCCGTCAGAATTGGTATTCTCCAGCCTTAGCCCAAATTGGCCGCTCCATTTTTTGTTAAATTGTTTACTGAAATTTACATAGGCAGCATTTACATTTTCTTTATAAATAAAATGATTGCTTCTTCCACTATCCAATACCTGGCGGTTGTTTATAACGTTATTATAAACGCCATCATTATCCGTATTTACAAAACTTGTTTTTAATCCTGCTTCAAATTTTGCCCCATTCTTCAAAGGATGGGAGTAATCAATTTTGCCTGAATAAATGTCAATTTGCTGGGGTAAATTTCCTAGTAAAGTGTCTGGCTGTATAAATGGTAAACCGGAAGCATCAAAATAATTATTGATTAGTGATTGTCCGTTTGTGCTTCGATAGGTAAGGTAATCCGCATCAGCAGTTAACTCCCTTCCGGTAGAATCGAACACATGCCGAAAGTTAAGATTGGCACCACCATGTTTCCACTTTCTATCATTGGTTGTGTTGGCAAGTGTATTACTTTGCAATACGCCGAAAGGATCAAAAATCTTTACATCACTAAAATTGTTAAAGGTGCCAGGGCTTTGGTAGCCATTAAGCACAATGCCGAATGTTGTCTTCTTCGATGCAAAATAATCCATACCAAGTTTTACGCTGTAATTCTCTCCACCTTCCCGGATAGTATTTCGCTGCCCGAAGTTAGATTTTACTTCTTTTGTATTTGGGTCAATAAATTTCCGCTGTATATCAAGATGCTGAAAATTCCGACGATAACTCTGACTAAGATTCGTAAACAAATTCACTTTATTCTTACGGTAATTAAAATTAAATGAGTTTGAAGCCTTTGGTAAACGCCCCTGCGTATAAGTTGAAGAAATGCTACCATTGTATCCTAGTTGTTTTGTCTTTTTTGTTTTTATATTTATGATACCACTATTACCAGCCGCTTCATATTTTGCCGGGGGGTTAGTCATAATTTCAATTTGATCCAGTTGATTACTGTTCATGTTGCTTAGCAAATTAGTGAGGTCTGTACCAGAAAGATAGGTGGGTCTTCCATCTATATAAATCTGTACACCCTGTTTTCCTTTAAGACTGATATTGCCGTCTTTATCAACTGATACACCCGGGGACTTTTCAAGTACTTCAAGTGCGGTGGCACCTACATTAGTAGCGGCAGCTTCTACATTTACAATAGTGCGGTCAATCTTTTGCTCTATAAGAGGTTTTCTTGCCGTAACAGTTACTCCTCCAATACTTTTTACAACAGGCATCAATTCAATTGTTTTTAGTGTAACTGTCAGGTTTGAAGCATTAATTTCAAATACTTCAGAAAAGCCCTTGGTATGACCGATTGCACTAATCGAAACAATATATTTTCCTTCCGCTATACCTTCAAAAGTGAAACGTCCTGTTTTATCAGCTACAGACATTTTAGCTACGGAAGAATCGGTGGCTTTTAATAAAGCTATAGTAGCCGACTCAATGGTTTTTGTATTTCCATCAATAACGGTTCCAACAACTTTTCCTTTGTTAGTTTGACCAAAAGCTGCGATTGTAAAAAACATCAGAAACAAAAGCAGCAGGTTTTTAATTTTTTTCATTATTTACTATTTAGTACTGGTTTTTGATTATTACAGTTCAAAGGTAGGTACTTTGCATTACCTAGAACATTGTTTTAAATTAAACGGCCATATTTAAGGATGTACGGCCGTTTTCTGGAATACTAGTGTGACGCAAGGCTGACAACCTGGTTACAATTGCGCTGATTTTTAGGATGAGCGGCTAATTTTTGCAATAAATGGCCTTTTGACACAGATTTAAAGCTAAGCCGGGTCTTGTGGAGAATAAAACAATACTTAGTAAATGATCTATTTAGATATACCAAGTGTATGAAATATGGAATAAGCTGGGACTTATAGACCAAATTCTGTACGGATAGCATCATGATAAGTACGGCCTGAGGTAAGGCGGGTGGACTCCTTATCATCCATTACGAATAAATAACGACCATTAAAATGGCGGTGCATCTCCTTTATTTTGTCTTTATTTATTATATATGACTTTTGAATCCTGTAAAATTGTGACGGCAGCTTCTCGGATAGTGCGGAAAGAGATTGGTCTGTAAGGTGCTTCTGCCCTTCTGCAGTGTGAATGAACACATATTTATCCTGTGCTTCCAGGTAAACAATGTTCTCATATTTAAGTAATATAATCCTGTCGCCGGTTCTTATTGGCAGCGCAGTAGTTTGTTTCGGAGCTTGTAACTGACGGATAATTTCCCGCAGGCTCACCGAATTCAACTCCTGGTTCAGTCTTCCAAATTGCTTTAATTTATCAATGCTTTGCTGAAGCCTTTCCTCTTTTATTGGTTTCAATAAATAATCAATAGAAAAAGTTTCAAATGCTTTTATCGCATATTGTTCATACGCTGTAGTAAAAATGATATTAGGCTTTTCTTTTAGCTGCTCTAATACTTCAAATCCCGTTAAATCGGGCATTTGAATATCTAAAAAAACAAGATCAGGTTTTAGCTCTTCTATTTTTTGGATTGCTTCTCTTCCCGTACCTGCTTCATCAATAACTGTAACTACATCGGCATGCTCTTGTAAAAGACTTTTCATCAATCTTCTCGCTGCAGGCTCGTCATCAACTACAATGGCTTTAAATACCTGGCTCATTTCTAATTAATTTTTTAATATATATGCAAACTTCCTTATGAGGCTTATTATTAAAACTAAGTTCAAAGCTTTCCGGAAATAGTAATTCTAATTTGTCATACACACTTTTAACTCCATAACCCGGGTTTAATTCCTCCGGGAAAAGTGGTCCGTTATCCATGACCACTAACATCATACCTTCTTCATGCCTTTTAACTTCAAGGTTTATTTCTGTCATTTTACCGGTAGCTTTTAATCCATGCTTTACAGCATTTTCTACCAGTGGTTGCAGTACAAATCGTGGAACAAGAAAATGATTCAAACTATCATCAACTTTTATAGCGCAGTTTAGTTGATCTTCAAATCTTATTTTTTCTATTTGTAAATACACTTCAGCCATGGCAATTTCATCCTTAACGGTTGAATAATTATTCTGGCTATAATTAATGCTGTAGCGAAAAAGATCTGCTAAAGCAATGGTCATTTTTCTTGCTTTTTTACCATCTGTTATTGATAAATCAGCAATAGAGTTTAATGCATTGTACAAAAAATGGGGATTTACTTTTGAATGAAGGGCATCCAATTCTGCCTTTACTTTCAACTCTCTTAAACGACTTAACTCTAACTCTTTTTCATCAAACTTTCTTTTTCTTTCAATATCCAAATAACGGATAACTATATAAACAAGCCCGGTAGCACCAGCAAGATATATACTGTTTATCGTTACATATTTCAGGAATGGGCTGTCTTTGCCATAAATCAAATACCCAAGAGGAATATTGATAATAAGGGTTGTAATTACAAGAGTAGCTAATATTAAAAAATTGTGTTTAATGAAGGAAAGTCTCTTAAGTCTTGGACTCTCCGAAACAACTCTTACAAGGTTATAAATAATAAGGGTACAAAGCGTTGTGGAAATTAATTGCCCTAAAATGGCCCACCCCCAACCATGTTTAGCTAATAAATAAAAAAACCCACCGCCCATGGGCAGCATAGCAGTTGAAATACAAAAAATGATCAACCATGCAGCTACATTTTTTCTGAGCAACTCATTTCGAATACTATTCTTAAACAGGCGGCTAAAGGCAGCCAGCAAATAAAGGCCCGCTACAGCAAATAATAAGCAGACTTTAATAAGAATAATGTACTCCAGTGTGGATGGCTCTTTCATTTGAAGCAACAAGATATAAAAACAGGAATAATATGGCAGTTAGGGTTCGCAAAATGCCCGTTTTAAAGAGTGAACTGATTATATTGCAGAAAAACAGGAAATGATAATAGACTACAGGTCAGATACAGTTACCCAGCCAAGCCCTGCTATGCTGGAAGCTATGATGAAAGCAAAAACCGGAGATGATGTGTTTGGAGAAGACCCTTCCATCAACCAATTGGAAAGAATGACCGCTGATATGTTTGGTATGGAAGCCGCTATTTTTTGCCCTTCAGGAACGATGACCAATCAAATTGCAATTAAATGTCATACACAGCCCGGTGATGAAGTGATTTGCGATGAAAGCTCACATGTGTACCAATATGAAGGAGGGGGCATTGCATTTAATTCAGGTGCCTCTGTTAAACTATTATATGGCGACAGAGGAAGAATAACTGCAGACCAGGTACTAGCTGCCATAAATCCCGATGATCCGCACAGAGCAAACACCAGTCTTGTATCGTTAGAGAATACATCTAATCGTGGCGGTGGAAGTTGCTATGACCTTGCAGAAATAAAAAAAATACAAGCATTATGCAAAGAAAAAAATCTTGCCTTCCATCTTGATGGCGCAAGATTATGGAATGCAATAGTTGCAAAAAAAGAAACCGCTAAACAATATGGAGATGCGTTTGATAGTATCTCTGTTTGTTTAAGTAAAAGTCTTGGTTGTCCTGTAGGTAGTTTATTAGTTGGAAAGAAAGATCTAGTAAAGAAGGCCCGAAGAATTCGCAAAGCTTTTGGAGGTGGAATGAGACAAGCAGGATTTATTGCAGCGGCTGGAATTTATGCATTGGAAAATAATATTTCCCGGCTCGAAGAAGATCATATTCATGCAAAGCAAATTGCCGACGCTATTGCTACCAAGAATTTTGTAAAAATGGTATTGCCGGTAGAAACCAACATTATCATATTTGAATTAAAAGATGGGATGACCGCTCCGGATCTGGTAGCTACATTAAAAAACAGTTCTATCTTGGGTTATGCTATTTCTCCCAACAGAGTAAGATTGGTTACTCATCTTGACATTAGCGCAGCAATGGTACAAAAAACAATAGAAGCATTTAATCAACTTTAGTACTTATAATTATGTTTCCATCAATAAATCCGGTCAATACAAATTCCTGGAAAGAACTGCAAGCCCATTACCTGCAGATGAAAGAGGTACACATGAGAGAACTATTTCTTTCCGGCAACAGGTTCAAAAAATATTCTCTTTGTACCAATGAGCTTGTATTCGACTATTCAAAAAATATTATTACAGATGAAACAATAAAACTTTTACTGGGACTGGCAAAAGATTGTAAAGTAAAAGAGGCTATTGCTGCCATGTTTAATGGCGAAAAGATAAACAAAACAGAAAACAGAGCGGTATTGCATACCGCCTTACGCAATTTTTCGGGCAACCCGGTTTTTACGGAAGGCAAAGATGTAATGCCTGATGTAAAAAAAGCATTAAAAAAAATGAAAGCTTTTTGCAATGGCGTTCACAAAGGCGATACAAGAGGCTATACCGGTAAGCGGATAACACATTTTGTAAACATTGGTATCGGTGGCAGCGATTTAGGACCATTAATGGTGACAGAAGCACTAAAACCTTATTGGATTGATGGCATCCAAACATATTTCGTTTCTAATGTAGATGGATCGCACATTGCAGAGGTATTAAAAAAGGTTGATCCGCAAAGAACATTATTCCTGATTGCTTCTAAAACATTTACTACACAGGAAACCATGACAAATGCTCATACAGCAAGAGAATGGTTTCTTAAAAAAGCAAAGAAAGAATCCCATATAGCAAAGCACTTTGTTGCCTTATCTACTAATGAAAGTGCCGTAGTAAATTTTGGTATTGATAAAAAGAACATGTTTGAATTTTGGGATTGGGTAGGTGGCCGTTATTCATTATGGAGTTCTATTGGACTTTCTATTGCATTGACAATTGGCTACAAAAATTTTGAGCAATTATTGAAAGGAGCTTATGAAGCTGACGTTCATTTTTCTACTGCCCCATTCAAAGAAAATATTCCTGTATTAATGGCTTTACTAGGTATTTGGTACACTAATTTTTTTGGCGTACAATCAGAAGCTATTTTACCATACGATCAATATCTACACCGCTTTGCTGCATACTTTCAACAGGGGAATATGGAAAGCAATGGGAAAACTATTGACAGAAATGGGGAAGCAGTTGAATATGCAACCGGGCCTGTTATTTGGGGGGAACCGGGTACTAATGGCCAACATGCATTTTATCAACTGATACACCAGGGCACTTCCTTAATCCCTTGTGATTTTATTGCACCGGCGCAAACACATAACCCCATTGAGGATCATCATGTAAAATTATTAAGCAATTTTTTTGCACAGACAGAAGCATTGATGAATGGGAAAACAGAAACAGAATCAAGAAAAGAATTAGAAAGTGCCGGACTTAATACGGAACAGGTGGTTAAATTACTCCCATATAAAATTTTTGCAGGCAACAAACCCACCAATTCTTTTATTCTCAAAAAAATAACGCCACACTCATTAGGCAATCTTATTGCAATGTATGAACATAAAATATTTGTACAAGGTGTAATCTGGAATGTTTACAGCTTTGACCAATGGGGAGTAGAATTAGGCAAGCAGTTAGCGAATAAAATATTACCTGAACTGGAAACGGCAGCACCCGTATCGAATCATGATTCTTCAACAAATGGTTTAATAAATGCGTGGAAAGGGATGAAATGAGAAAACGACTCTAGCCCTTCTTTACGCTGATTAGTTTCACCGATTCCTACTGAGGAGACAGCAAAAATAATACAGGCGAAGAGTATTTACCTCCCGAAGTAAGTACGGATGGTTTTACCCGCAGATCTATGTAGAAAACAGTTTTAATAGCATTAGTCTCACTAATAAGAACAGTTTGGGGAGTATTAGTAAGTGAGATAAAGCCTCCTTTATTGCCCTTCACTTCTACCATACTAATATTGGCATTGGATGAGGCTCCAACACTGCCGGGTTTTAAAAATGGTGTATTCGTTTCTACTGTAATTAACCAGGGTACATTGCTGATAATTGTTAGCCGGTAGTAGCCGGGGCGATAAATACCTTTTTCAATTTCACTGGGATCACTAAAAGTAAGTGGAGAAGGATCAACTATTTCTATTTTCAAATCTTGTAAGGCTTGTACTTCAACAGTTCCTGCTACTGTTTGTACACCACCTCCTGCTTGCCCTACTAAAAATAAAGGCATCAGAAAAAACGATATGATTAGTAGCTTTTTCATTGTATTGTTTGTGAAAATACAATTGTATAATTGTACATATCCGGTTTAATAAAGTTTTTTGGTGCTAACAACTTTACATCATATACAAAAGAATATTCCTGTAAACTTGTAGCAGAACCCCTGGGTAAAGTAAACAACAAAACTGGTGTGCCAGTTATAGGAACATCTGTGCCGGTGACAATAGCAGCGCCGGATGACTTATGATTAAGATGAAGAACAAGAGAGTTGCTCAACTCCGTATTCCGCATACTGCCCTGCACCAATACACTGGCATATACCTTTACTATATCGCCCCCAACATTTACTTTTACATTAAACGCATTATTAATCACTTTGGGGTAAAGCATTTCTTCGGCGGTAGCATATGAAAAGCTAATAGCACTATTTTGTGTAACGAGCATTTCATTCGGCCTTGTTAATGGCTGAGAGAAAGATACTATTGTTAACAGGTATGCAATAATCGTTAATCCGATTTTCATTTACTTTATTTTCTATTGAATATCAATTTCTGCCTGAGATGCTTGTAAAGGCATATCATCTCCTCCATCAGCAGTTGCCAGTATTGAATACTTACCGGGTTTTAGACCAGTTGGCACTAAGTAATTAACTAATCTTTTCTGTCCGGGAAACATAGGAAAATCCTGTTGAGGCAATTTTGTTTTTTCGCCGGTAGATAGATTGGTCATTTCAAAGTTACATTTAACTTTTAACTGTTGAGTGCCTTCATTAAGACAAGCAATCTGATAAAGTATGGAATCCTTCTTATGAACAATGTTTTTAAAACTCAGCATACTAAGATAGACTCTTTTCAGATTAGGAGGTGTTTGATATACATGTACACCAACCCTGAAATTATAAACAACTTGCTGAGTAATGTCCTTTTCGGTCTTAAGGGCTTTTTCCTCATTTACCAGTTGAATAAAAACCATCGCCCATTTCATTTCCTCAATAGCGGCAGCAGAATCAGGTAGTTGCATCCGTACCGATATAACTGCAGAAGAATCGGGTTCTAACTCCACAATATCCCTGCTAATAGCTACCCATCTTGCACAACTACGGGAAATAGAGTTAGCAGGAGAATACTTATGATCTCCCACACTGTCCCTTTCCCAATCGCCAAGGTAAATCTTGTACTGATGCTTTTCCGGCAACCTGTTGGTAATTGTTATTTCACGGTTTGCTGACTGACCGTTACTCAAGTTAAAAGATACAATACTGGGTAACACAATCATACCCTTTGCCTTTTTCAAACCACTGGTATCTCCCAGGTTCTGGCCGTGTGATATAATTCCCAAAAAAATAAATAATAATACAGTTAATAATATCCGTTTCATATATACATTTTCTTTGTACTTAATTGTTCTTTAGATAAATTACTTGACGACTTCGTTGCCTTATAGTAAAAATAACTTTTGTTACATCCTCATTTTTACCAATATCCAAAATATACTCCATTTTTTCAGGTTGTATCTCAGCAGTAAAAGCTTCCGGGTTTAATGATATTTTATATCTACCTGCAGGTACACTTACAAAAAAATCCCCGGCCTCATCTGCAAATGCTATATAATAGTTGCCGCTTGTATCCGACACAACAACTTTTAGTCCCTTAGCGAAAAACTTTTTTGAAGTAAATGAATCAAGGATGACATCAATTCTACCTTCGATTATTTTTCCTTTTTGATAAGGAATTTCTATAGTCGTATTGTGTCCTTTTATCTCTGGAAACTGTCTAAATCCATCAACAGGTATTAGACCTCTTTCTGTGCTTACAGATGTAAGATCAACCTGATAAAAAGCATTTTCAATATTCTTGAAATAAATATTCCCAGATTTGTCTGTCTCAAAAGAATTTTGTCCAACTCTTACAATAGCATTCCGGATAGGCTCTTCATCGGAATCAAACTGCTTATTCTGATTTAAGTCTTTATAGAGCCTTACTTTTAAAGTGTGATACTTTTTCCTAAAAGGAATTGGAACATTTAGCTTTTTAAATATAGTAATGTTGAAATTACTGTTACCCCGTTGAAAAAAATCTGACTGTGCAGCTGAAACAGGTATATTTCCAAAAAGTCGAACATCATACCCATTTTTCTTATTCTGGTAGTTGAGAGAGGTGGTAATAAATGATATAGTATTATTATCAAATGAAGAACGGGCAACTGAATATCCAATATTGCCAACTACTGTTTTTTGGAACAGGTTAAGTTTAATATAAGGTGAGATGCTCATTGTTTCCCGATCTGCCAAAGAATCAGCGCCACTGAGGCTCAACAATATTCTGGGAATTTTTACATATAAAGCTCTTACTCCTCCAAATTTCGAATCCAATAATGCACTGGTATTTGATACCCATACTTTTTCTCCTTTTATTCCAACAGAAGAATTGTAACCTGATGCTGACCTGAAATTAAATAAAAGGTTTTGGTTGATTTTATAGTTCGTTGAAAAATCAATAAAATTATAAGATGGTAGCTGTGCAGTGAAAGTTGATATCTGTTTGAACTTACCGGCACCAATAGCGATATTAACTTTTTTAAATTGCCGGGAAGCTGTGATACCATACCGCTCCATATTTAGCTCAAAAAAAGCAGTGTTGAAAATGGTGTCCCGGAAAAGAAAATTTTTAGTTTGTACATCATTACGCTGGTAGTTCATGCCCAGTGCATATTTTCCAAGCATGATTGATAAATTATGATTCTGGATATTACTTCCGGAAAAAATACCGGGCAAATAGTTTGAACCAATTTGCAGATCAGACAAAAGCGATATTTTTCCCAAAGAATAAATTAAAGAGTAGCCTAACAAAGAACCCGCCTTTTCCAGCGGAACACCCGGAACTTTAACCATAAAATGATCCTGTCCTACGGCAGCTTTTACTGTCATTGAAATGGTATTGGTAGTTAAAACAGTTGCTTCAGTAGAAAGAATAAAACTACCCCTTCGCTCTTGCCTGTTGAGGTTTACAGCCAATGAATGATTGATAGATATTTTTTTAATTTTATGTTTAAAAAATACTTCTCCCATATCATTTTTAACAGGCGAAGCCTTATTATGAAAAATGGCACGGGCACCTAGTTCCATTTTTTTCTTATAAAAATGGGTGACGCTAAATCCCTGGCCAAATGCATTAAAATAACCCATATCCGCCATTTCTCCTGCATAAATTGCCCATTTATCAGTGGTGTATCCCATGCGAAAAATATTCTGTTCCAACCGATTGGCTATTCCCAACTGTTTGCTCCTGTATCCGTATTTAAGCTTTGCTCCATTCTTAAGTACTTTTTCTCCGCTAAATCCAACGTACACACTATTTTGATTAAATGACTTTAAAATTCCTGATTCTAACTCAAGCGGAAATGTTGAATAAGAAGAAATGTTCTTTTTTGCAACGCTCAACAACCTATTGACGTTTAAATCCAACACGGTTTTCTTCCTATATCCTCTTGCAGAAATCTTTACATTTTCCTTTATCAATTTCTGTTTCATTAAATCGGTAACTCTCAAATTAATTATACCGCTATATTCATCGCCACCCTCTAATTTAAGCCGCTTATTTTCATTGAGATTAAAAAATGGGTTTTTTATATTGACATCAATAATATCGTCGATATTACCCGTATTCTTAACCAAATATTTCAGCTCCATGAAACGGGTTTCTTTACGGACATAAAACTCTGTTTCCAGGCTGGTTAATTCAAAACTTTTTACTGGCCTTGCTTTTAGATATAAGTAGTGGAAAGCAGATAAATTAGTGCCTTTATCCAGCACTACTATTTGAACCGGAAGCCATTTTGCGGGAGCATTGGCATTTTTAATAAAATTGGCAGAAATAAGCCTTGTAGTGCCAGGCAATATTTTTATGGTTTGTGTTTTTCCTCCAATCAATTTCCATCCGGTTGTATCACTAATCGTTACTACTAATTCGGTTTCAGTAGAACTATTACTCGAAAAGAAAATATTATTTGATATAAGCTTTAGATCTTCTTCACTTTCCAATGAGTCTTTATACGAAATAGTAATATCCTTAAGCTGCGCCGATGCCTCTGAGAAAGATACGCTAGCAAAGAATAGCAAAAAAAACAGTAAAGAAGGATAAGTTAGTTTCATAAAAAGTACAGTTATAAACTATAACTGGCAACAAAAATCTCACAACAAAAAACAAAATAGAAGTCCCGCCCATAAAGCAAGGACTTCTACTATGCAAAAAAATTACTGAGGAGTTGCAGTAATATCAACCTGCATTCTGTACTCACCTGGAGCATAAGAAGTTGGGTGATGAGCTAAAGCTGCACCTGGTTTTACCCAGAAATTCAAAGTAAATGTGCGAACACCATGAGGTGCTGCATTCAATGTGTTGTTTCCACCAGCATCAGTAGTACTCAAAGTTTTTGGAGTAAGGTTGTAGTTAGCCGGAGAAGCTAAAGCAGCACCAACTAAAGTGTTTGGAGCAGCTTTAAGGTTCCACTGAACATTACCTACAGGGAAGTTATTATAACCTGCAACAGCACCACCTGTACGAACGAAGTTAGCACCATCAGCAGTTGTACTTACCTTGTGTGTAATGTTAGACCAGATACCAAATTGGAAATCCATGCTTCCAACGCCTAGATTTTGTCTGAAATACTTTGCAGCATCAAAATCTTCTCTGCAATTGTAATCAACATATCCCCACTGATCACACTCAGGATACAGGCAAAGGATAGGTTTGATGTCGATGTCTAAATTAACTTCAGACTCTCTTGAACAACAGTTAGGGTTGTTAGTGTTAGCCACTTGCGCATTAACTGCTACAAATGAACCAATAGCCAATGCGGCTGTGAAAAAAATTTTTCTCATTTTTTTACATTTAGAAATTTAAAAAAAATTGTTACTGTGGTAGTCCAGAGGTTGATTTACGGTGGTTGGGTTCAGAGGAGAGTAGATAGTGGGCTACTTGATCAGAGAGAAAACCTTCAACGTTGATTATGCTAAAGTATATATTTTATTTTGCTAAGCGAAATTGTTTTTCCACATTTTATATAACATACTAAAAAAAAATTATCGTAAATCTACTATCATCCAAGCATAGAAATAATGTTGCAACAATGATATTTGATTAATCTGTTTACAGCACCCTTAACTTATACCTATACTGACTTGGTTTTATTTACCTGCGAATACACTATTAATTATTACCGGCAATAGCTTTATCCTTACAATTGATTTATACTTATACATAAGCCCGTTATAAGCTTAGTCGTATTTCTTTTCAACAAAAGCATAGTATAAATTCTTAAAGGAAAATATTACCTGCCAATTCGATAATTTACTCTACTACCGATATATTTCTATTACTTAGAAGCCATCGCCTTAAGTTTTCTGACTTATACTTTACACAAACATAGTGGTGCAAAGTATACAATAAAAAATCCCCCGTTTTTATAAAACGGGGGATTGTATGCTGTAAAAAATCTAATTCAGCTTAAAGAATCTGTAGGAAACCACTTACAATTTTCTCAGTAGTTTTTTCTGTAACCTTCACTACATATGTTCCGGCTGGTTGATTGCTTAGATCAAATTCTACCTGAACGTAAGGAGGAGTTGTTCTTCTTAAATCAATATTCTTCCTCGCTACCAATTGTCCTTGTGAATTGTAAACAGAAACTACACGACTGTCAGCTTCAGCTGTTGGAGATCCATAGAATAATCTTACCTGGAATCTGCCATCAGATGGGTTTGGATAAATCCAAAGTCTGTCAGAGAATTGTGCATCGATAACAATTACATTAGAACTGTTTACACATCCATTGATATCAGTAACGGTTGCACGGTATGCACCCAATTTATCAACGTCAGCAGTAATAGTTGAAGTATTAGCACTTGCTACTGTAGCACCATTGAGTGTCCATGAATAGCTGGTAGCATTTAATGGAGCTGGTGAAGTAGTAGCGGTAATTACAGTTGTTACGCCAGGTGTCAATGAAGTTACCGGAGTAGAAATTGTAATTACAGGAAGTGGATTCACATTCAACCTTGCACCATTAGATGTAACTGTAGTAGCACAAGGTGCAGTTGTTACAACCACTCTGTACAGGTTATTATTCATTAACAAGGTAACATTAGTAAGTGTAAGCGTTGCAGCTGTTGCACCAGTAATGTTTGTGTAAGTAAGACCGTTGTTGGTACTTACCTGCCACTGATACGTAGATGCCACAGGGCCGTTAGGGGCATTGGCTACAACAGTAAATGTTGCAGTTGCACCAAGACATCTTGTTGTATTAACCGGCTGCGTGGTAATTGTTGGATTAATATTTACAAACAAGGTAGCTGCAGAACTTGTAACACTTGAACCAGGAGCAGGACAAGCGCCACTTACAATTACACGATACAGGTTTTGGTTTAAACCAGCAGTTGCACCAGTAATAGTTAAGGTACTTGTTGTTGCACCAGAATAAGGAGCAGCATTAGCAATATTTGTATAAGAAGTACCACCATTTGTGCTTACCTGCCACTGGTATGTAGTACCAAGTGATGGGCCAGCAGCAACAGTAAATGATGTATTTAAACCAGCACAAGTTGTTCTGTTGGCAGGCTGGGTAGTAATAGATGGTGGAGGTGTTACAGTAATAACTGCTGCACCTGTATTACCAACACCTACGCAACCATTAGCACCTGTTACAGATACAATAGAATAAGTAGTAGTAGCAGATGGGAACACATCAATTGGTGTACCGCTTACATAACCATTTACTATAAAGTTAGTAGTACCATTAGTATAAACCAATGTATATGGTCCGGTTCCACCAGTAATATCTACTTTGATGTTAGATAAAGTGTTAGCACATGTAACCGCAGGTGGTCTTAATACAGACACATTATCAATACCAATAAAGTCTGAATTTGCACCTGCTGGTCCGCCACTTTCAACAAAATATCTAAAGGCAAGGCGACCAGATGTTGGGCTACCTAAACCAGATACAGTAGCGGTATATCTTGTCCATACATTTGGGAATGCAGTTGCATTGTATGTAGGATTAATATCTAATAACAATGTACCAAAATCACCGGTAGATGTGGCAGTTGCACCCACATTCACACTTGCACCACTAGTGCTAAGTCTTACTTGTAATCTATCAGGGAAACCAGCATTAGCAGCTCTTCCATAAAACTCCAGAATATCACCATTTTGAAGTGTGGTTGTAGGAGTAAATAACCAGTTGCTGATTGTTCCGGTACCTGCAGTGTTATTAAAGTTTGCACCGATATATGAAGTAGGCCCGCCATTAAATGCAGGGAATACAGCATCGTTACCCTGGAACCAACCAGTAATACCAACAGGAGCACTCAGATTTTGAGAAGCCCATCCTGCCGGAAGTGGTGCAGCAACATTCCAACTTTCATTCCATAATGTTGTAGGAGGTGCTCCTAAGCTACTAATAACAGCCGAAGTTGATGTACCCAATACTAGTACACTCACAGGAGCAGTTGCACAACCATTAGCACCAAAACCATTAACTGTATAAGTAGTATTAACACTCGGTGTTGCTATTACTGTAGAACCAGTTGTTGTATTCAATCCTGTTGCAGGAGACCAGTTATAAATGCTGCCTCCAGAAGCTACTAATGTAGCCTGAGCACAAACACCACTTGGTAACCCATTAGGAGTAACCGTTACTGTTGAAACAGGAAGAACATTTACAGTAACTGTGTTAGCACCTACACAAGGTCCGTTATTTACAGTTGCAGTATATGTAGTTGTAGCTGCAGGACTTGCATAAACAACTGAAGTTTGAGTACCGGCAACATATGCACCAGTACCATTTGGATTTGTAAACAAACCAGTTACAGGTGACCAGGTAGCTGTTGTAGCTGGCAAATTAAATGTCATAGTAAATCCACCAGAAATAGAACCGGCATCTCCTCCTGCATCATCCACTACAAATAATTCCCAAGTACCGTTACCGGCAGTAATTGATGATAACAAAGGATTAACCTGAGTTATATTTCCAGGACCTGGCGCAGGGAAATTATCCGGACCTGCAGCATTAGTAGGTCTGTAAGTACCAGACACAATTGTAGCAGGTACAAGAGTGGCAGCACCATCGTTGAAAGTAAGATTAGCGTTTACAACATCAGTACCACCGCCAACATCAGACATTAAAATTATACTTTGACCCGATGGAGAACGTAAAGCGATATCAACATCGCCAGGGAAAGTATGTGAAAACCCTGTAAGAGTAACTGAATTAATTGTTGCTCCACCTGCTATACCTGATACAGCTAGCGTAGCAGGATAAGGGCTTGCATTTCCAACAGTATTAATAGTAATGGCACCAGCAGCAGTAAACGGAGCAGATACAATAGCTGGAAGCGTTTGGTTAACTCTTAAAGCTTGTACTGAGCCAGCACAAATTGTAGATACATCCGGAGAGATACAGCTACAAGCTGTAACAGTTACAGCCTGTGATCCGCAAGGACCCGGAGCTGGAGCACAACCACCTTCACCACGGGCAAAATAAGTTGTATTAGCTACAGGGCTTACAGTTATAGAAGTTCCGGTACCAATTGAAGCACCGGTACCACAACCACCAGCATACCATACCCAGTTTGCAGCACCATTAAGGTTGCCAGACAAAATGCTTAAAGTAATTGGCGAACCAGCACATGTGCTGGAAGGAACTGAAGATATAACTGGAGCAGTTGCGTTAGTGGGTACACAAGGCGTGCAAATACCATCAATAGTAAGTGAATAATTTGAAGCTGATGCTGAAGGATTTGTATGGAAAACAACAAATACAATAGTTGCGCTACCGGGTGCATTGAATTGAAAAGAGATACCTGCCGGAGCAGCAGGAATACCTGTACTTACACCATTATCACCAAGATAATTAGTAGCTAAGTTGTTAGGATCAAAAGATCCTAAATATGCAGCAGACTGAATATTCGCATCAACTACATCCGTAGTTTGAAGAGTCACAGTTATACACTGAGCAACCGCTTGCGGATTAACATATGTGTATGTATCATAAAAATAAGGACCCGCACCTGCAGATCCTGGAAAAACGCCAGGTGCTGCACAAGTGGTATTTGTACCAGCACCACCTCTGAACATACGAAGAGGCATTGTCAAATCGCCAGCGGCTAGTGACCCGGTAAAAGTTGTACAAACAGCCTCAGTTTGTTGCTGACCATTTAAAAGAGGTCGACTTTGGTTTGGCTTACCAGCATCATTGTCGCTACCCAAACTTGCTTGTCTGGCTTGTGACTGCTCTTTTGTTAAAGGCGTAGTCACTTTATTGGTGACTGTGGGCTGAGGTCTTGCCCCATTTGTAGTTTTTTGTGCAAATGAGAATTGTAACGATAGCAGCAGAACTATTGTTACCGGAAGAAATCTCATGCAGAATAACTCTTTTAATCGAGTAAATTTTGGTTGCATAATATATTATTTAAATGATTGATTACTACCACTTGGCAGTAGAATGTCCAGAATCCGGGACGTAAGATAATTTTTTTTTGAATACCACGAAAAAAAAACAAATTACCACTTATCCACTTCTTCCGTATTCTTCTCCGGCTCAAGGCCAGCATCAGATAAGGAAGGCGTTTCCGGCTTTTCTTCTACGGCAGTTACTTCTATAGGATTATCTGCGACAGGCAATGTTTCTTGCATTCCTGCTTCATCCATATTTTCATCATGATTGAATGCATCAAAATCAAAATCAGGCATCAGGTCAGTTTTTACATAGTCAACAGCCTCTCCTAATGCTTTGATGAATTTATTAAAATCTTCTTTGTAAAGAAATATTTTATGGCGGTCATATCCATTATCATCAAACCGTTTGCGACTTTCTGTAATGGTAAGATAATAATCATTACCTCTTGTAGCTCTTACATCAAAAAAATAAGTTCTTCGTTTACCAGCACGAATACGTTTGCTGTAAATGCTCTCCATCTTCCTGTCGTTGTTATCAAATTTCTTTTCGTTGTTTTCGTACGCCACTGTGTAAGTTTTTAGCAGTTAAGGAATTACTTTAGTTTTGGAAGGCACAAATATAGAGATGTTTTTGAAACAGCCAAACGGGTTTTAGGATTGCGGAAAGCTGATTTTAAGTAAATTTATCAGATTGACTGAACCCGGAGTTGTTATAGAGAAAAAACATTGTCTGCCAGCTACCCATTTCCAGTATTTCTTTTCTCCTCTTCCTGCTGACGGCTATATAATTTTGCATAGTACCCATTTTTTTCCAGTAACTGTTTGTGGGTTCCCTTTTCTATCATTTTTCCATCTTCTAAGACAACAATTGTATCAAAATCAAGGAGTGAGAAAATTCGATGCGTAATAATAAGAGCTGTTTTTCCGCTTAGATAGTTTTTAAGATTGCCAATAATTTCTTTTTCTGTTCTGGCATCAACGGCACTAAGGCAATCATCAAAAATTACTAGGGCCGGGTTTTTGATAAAGGCCCTCGCAATGGATATTCGTTGCTTTTGGCCACCACTAAGCGTCACCCCTCTCTCCCCAATCATTGTGTCATACTGCTGAGAAAATCCTTCAATCTCACCGGCCACACTGGCCTGGGTAGCTGCTTTTACAGCATTGGCTTTGTCTGTATCTGCAGTTCCAAACCTGATATTATTCTCCACTGTTTCACTAAAAAGAAAAACATCCTGTGGTACATAGCTAATCTGCTCCCGCAGTGTCTTTAATTCGAAATCCCTGATATTATCTCCATCCATTTCAATTTTTCCTCCTGTAACATCATACATACGCAACAGTAATTGGGCAATGGTTGATTTACCACTACCTGTTCTGCCCACAATAGCAACCTTCTCACCTTTTTTAATTTCGAGGTTAAAATCTTTCAACGCCTGAATGCCGGTATGCGGATATACAAACTGAACATTGCTGAAACTAATATTGCCTTCAATATTTTTCTTGATAGGATTCTTTGGATTTTGAATCGACGGTTCTGTATTAAGAAATTCGTTTATTCTTCTTTGTGATGCAGCTGCCCGTTGAATCATACTGGCCGTTAATCCAATGGCACTTACTGGAAAAGTGAGCATATTAATATACATTACAAATTCAACTATGGTGTTAACGCCTATATTATGTCCACCATTAATATAATATAGCCCACCAATCATTATAGTAAGCAAAGTACTTATGCCAATAAGCAAAGTGATAGAAGGAAAATAAATCGCTTCTACTTTGGAAAGTCCTATTGCATTTTTTTTATACTCTTCACTATTTTTTGTAAAAAATCCAAGCATTGCTTTTTCCTGTACAAAAGATTTTATGACTCGTATGCCTGAATATGACTCCTGCGCATTGGTAGTAAGCCGGGAAAGCGACTCCTGAATTGCTTCGCTTTTTTTATTAATTGTGTTATTGACGAAATAAATAGTAACAGCAAGTATAGGTAATGGTGCTAATACATACATGGTAAGTTCAGCGTCTCGCTGAAGCATAAAAAAAACACTCAGCGATATAATAGTTACCAGATTTGCCAGGTACATAATGGCGGGGCCAGTAAACATTCTTACCCTACTTACATCTTCTGCAATACGGTTCATTAAATCACCGGTACTATTTGTTTTATAAAATGCCGTATCCAATTGCTGGTATTTTGAATAAATCTCATTTTTTTGATCATATTCAATATGGCGGCTCATTACAATTATAGTTTGTCGCATCAAAAACAAAAAGAAGCCACGTAAGAGTGCCAATAAAAGAATAGTTACACCGCATAAAGCAACTATCTTACTTACAGAATCTAGTCCTTGTACACTTGCAATAAATTTATCGACCAGCACATCATAATTGGAATTATTGTCTGGTGATTTATAGCCCGGAAGATTTAAGGCCTTTTGCACAAAGTCAATAACAAAGCTTGTTACCTGTGGCGTTAATACATTGAAATAATTAGACAGGAACACAAAAAACACCCCAATAATCAGGCGAATACGATATTTCCAGAAGTACTTATTGAGAGATTTTAGCTGCTTCACCCAAAAAATTTGATGCGAAGGTAAATGATTGATACACTAAAGTTTGGGTTGAAAACAGATAGACCTTACTTTTGCACCGGAGAGTTGGCAGAGCGGTCGATTGCGGCAGTCTTGAAAACTGTTGACTGTAACAGGTCCTGGGGTTCGAATCCCTAACTCTCCGCAAAAAGCAGCTTTTAAAAGCTGCTTTTTCATTTTACCTCCATATTTACTACCAGCTTACTTTCCAGTATCAGTTTTTTAGGAATATCTTCTTTTAACCCCTTGTTTTGAATTAATTGAAACAAAATTTCTGTTGCTTTTTCTGCCTGCTGGTATGGAAACTGCTCCACCGAGACTAATGGTGGCTCATCCATGTAACTTGTAATGGGGAGATTGGCATAGCTAACAAAGAAAATGTCTTTATTGATCTTGACCCCCTGGCTACGACTGTACTTTATTGCATCAAGAGCTACATAGTCATTAAACGTAATGACAGCAGTTGGTCGACTTTTTAACGCCAGCAATTTGTGAATTGCATCTGTTGTTTTTGCTTTACTGAGGTCTGTACTAACCACCAACGATTTATCTGGTTTTAATTTATGTTTTGCAAGACCCTTATAATAGCCATTCAATCTTTCCTGGGAAAGTATAATTGAATCAGGTCCTTTTATAAAGCCAATTTGTTTATGTCCTTTGCTAACTAACCAATCAACTAATTCAACTGAACTATTTTCCAGGTTACAAGAAACACAATATGCATCGGTATCATCAGGTACCCGGTCAAAAAACACAATGGGGATATTATACTTTTTTAGCTGCTCAAAATGCTCATACGATTTTGTTGTTTTGGCCAATGAAACCACTAAGCCATCTACCCGGTGCCTGCGCATTGTATCTACTATTTTAATTTCTCTCTCTACATCATCATGCGACTGCCCGATCAATACTGTGTAGTTATTCTTTGTAGCCACATCTTCAATACCATTTATGGCCATAGAAAAATATTCTTCACCCAAATTTGGAAGAATAGCACCTAAGGTGAGTGTTTTGCCCTGCTTAAATGATATGGCAGCTTGATTGGGTTCGTAATTAAGTTCTTCTGCCAGCTTTTGCACTTGTGTTTTTGTACGAAGTCCAATACTTGGGTGATCATGCAATGCCCTTGAAACTGTTGAGACAGAAACATTGAGTCTGTTGGCAATCTCTTTTATGGTGGCTGGCTTTTTTTCCATTTAAAGTATCGGATGTGTAAGGGTTAAATGCGATACAAGTTATAAAAAGGAAACGATTTCGCCTTTGTTTATAATTTAAATGGTGAAATTATTTTTGCAGTGGTAATTAGTTTTAGTAAATTTCATTATCAAATCTTAGTATGAGTAACGTTGCTTCCATTCTTGCCCGAAAAGGAAATACTGTTTTTAGTATTTCTCCCGCTGCTACTGTAATGGACGCATTGCAAATAATGGCCGAAAAAAATATAGGTTCTCTTGCTGTAACTGAGGGTGAGAATTACCTCGGCATTATGACCGAAAGAGATTATTCAAGAAAAGTAATACTGAAAGGAAAGAATTCTACTAGTACACAAGTAGCCGATATAATGACAGCTGACCTTCCCTCTGTTAGTGCTGATAAAAGTATTGAGCATTGTATGGAGCTGATGACCAAGAATAATATCCGCTACATTCCTGTAATTGAAAACGGGAAATTGGCAGGCATTATTTCGATGAGTGATATTGTGAAGGCAACCATTCTGGCGCAGAAAGAAACAATTACACATCTACAAAGCTATATTCAGCAATAAGGAACTTACTCACTCATTAAATATCCAGCGAAGCCCCGTAAGGCTTCGCTTTTTTATTCTTGTTCTGTTTGCTTTTCTTTTACCACTACCAAATCTTTAATATCTACTTGCATAGGTAATAAACCAATTTTTACCACAGCTTTTTTGCTTCGTAGTTCAATTACCTGTCCTACCTGGTGGTTCTTCTTCATTTTCACTTTATCGCCGATCTTTATCTCTCCCCCTACTTCACTAAATTTTGAATCGATCTTTTTTTGCATTTTACTTACCACCTTCTTCTCATCCTTCTTGAATAACAATGCTTCCATTGATTTGATCACCTTGTTCTTATTTTCTTCTTTTCTCCACTCCACCAGCATTTGCTTCAGTTTTCTTTCCATGTCTTTCAGGTACACAATTCTTTCCTCTGCAATTTTATTTTGCTCCCGCAACACTTCTACCTGCTGACGATGCTTTTCTTTATCCATCGTTACAAGCATTTCTTTTTTCAACTTCTCATTCTCCTTTAATAATTGGTGAAGATGCTTTTCTTTCTTTTCCAGATCCTGTAAGTCTTGCTCCGTTCTGTTTAATAATTTATCTAACCGAAACTGATCATCGTCCACTAATTGTCTTGCCCTGTTGATTAAATTCTTATCCAACCCGATTCTTTCAGCAATAGAAAATGTGTATGAACTGCCGGGCTTGCCAATTAATAATTTGTATTGAGGCTGTAAATTTTTCTCATCAAAAGCCATTGCACCATTAATGATTCCTGGTGTTTTTCCGGCCATTACTTTCAGGTTCAAATAGTGAGTCGTTACAATACCGAATGCATGTTTCTTTGCTAGCTCCTGCATTATAACTTCTGCAAATGCTCCGCCTAGATTTGGATCACTGCCACTTCCTAATTCATCAATGAAAAATAAGGTACGTCCATTCGCATTTTCCATAAAATGCTTCATATGTATTAAATGGCTGCTATAAGTACTTAATTCAAATTCGATGCTTTGTGTATCACCTATATGGATCATCAGCTGTTTGAAAATTCCAAATTGGGAAGATGGATGAACCGGCACTAGCAATCCACTTTGCACCATCATTTGTAACAACCCAATAGTTTTCATGGTGACGGTTTTGCCACCTGCATTGGGGCCGCTGATAACCAAAATCCTTTTTGTATCATCCAATGTAATCGTAACCGGGATAGTTGGTTTACCGGAACGTTGGTTATAGAGATATAGCAACGGATGATAGGCATTTACCAAATGTACATGGGCTTTATCAGTAACTGCCGGATATTCTCCCTTTATTTCAATTCCCAATTTTGCTTTGGCTCTTATAAAATCATACTCGCCGATTACTGCATGCCAATCTGATAATAATGAAGCATACACCGACAACTTTGCGGTTAGCTCTTTTAAAATGCGATATACTTCCTTTCTTTCTTCGTTTTCTAGTTCGTAAATAGTATTGTTTAATTCAACCGTTTCTTCTGGTTCTACAAAAGCAGTTTTTCGACTATCACTTTCGCCATGCAAAATTCCTTTTACTGTTCTTTTCTGTTCTGCAAAAACAGCTAACACCCTTCGGCCATTCATAAAGCTCTCTTCTATTTCGGCAAGATGGCCTTGCTTATTAAGCTTGGCTACAATCTTATCAAATAACCGCCGCAATTCATTTCTCTTGCGGTATAAATTTAACCGGATATCTTTCAGATTATCCGATGCATTATCTTTTACCTGTCCAAATTCATCCAGTACATCATTTATCAGTTCCGCAATTATTCTTTCATAATACGTATTACTAATAATTCTTGCCAGTCCAGAATAAGCTGCTTTTCTTTCTGCATCAAACCAGCGGAATATTTTTTCAATGCTTTCTGCCAGTTTTCTCAATTGTTGCAATTCTTCCCCGCCCAGCATGGCACCGGGTATTGATAATAGTTTTAATTCTTTGGAAAGATTAATAATATAATCGTTGGGGAAATAAATAGAATTGGTAAGAAGCTGACGGAACTCGTGGCTTTGTTTTAATTCTGTTTGCACAAACTCTACCCGGGTATGAATGCGCAACTGCCCGGCTTTGGAAACGGCATATTCGGTTTGGCAATAGTTTGCCAGCAGTTCTTTTACCTTATTAAATTCAAGTTGTATATAAGCCGATTCGGGAAAGAGTTTCATACTACGTTCTAAAGAAATTTTTTGTAGGGCAAAATTAAGCACTGCAATGTTGTACCAATTTTATTTCCCCTTTATTTGTAATTCTTCCCATGGAGTAGTTCCATCTTTTTCCCTTATAAATTCATATTTATCTGAATATTGAACCACTATTTCGGCAGTGGTATAAATTTTACAACCGGGCATCAAATGACCTCCAATCACATTTCCGGTACTGTCGCTGATGCTGAGATGAAGGTGAGAACCAATTATACTTACTGTACCAACAAGACTAACAATTTCAAAATGGCCTTGCCCGGTATTTCCATCGGGCATATTCGCAAAGCGTATCGCATAATCGGTAAGACTTCCTACACAAGTAGCAACCCAACCGGCTTTAATGTCATATTCTTTAATTTGCTTTTCAATTCCTTCTTTTAGGTCTTCGCCCGGCTTTAGCCGGAATGCATGACTGGAAATATTTTCCTGCTTCATTTTATTATTTTGACAGGCTGAAAAAATTAAAGTTGTTAAAACAATGGCAACAAATCGCATGCTACATCTCTTTTAGTGAACAGTTCGTAAATCGTTTTGTTATAAATCATGTTAACGAATACGCAAAAACCAATTAATGTCATGCAACTTACAAAACAAGCTATTGCCGTACGATTAAATTGCATGAAATTTGCAAAGCGATTTAAAATTCAACATATGAAAATAATGCTTACAGCAGCTATTGCAGGATTAACTACCCTGATCTCTTGTGCTCAAAAAACACCTTCAACAGCAACAACAATGAACATGAATAATAACAATACAGCCTCAACTGTAAAAACTGAAACAGCCACATTCGCCAATGGATGCTTTTGGTGTACCGAAGCCATCTTTGAAGAACTCGATGGTGTAATTAGCGCCGTTTCCGGATATTCTGGAGGAAATACAAAAAACCCTACTTATAAAGATATTGGAACAGGTGAAACCGGGCATGCAGAATGTTTGGAAATTGTTTATGACCCTGCAAAAATCAGTTTCGACCAGTTGCTGGAAGTGTTTTGGGAAACACATGACCCGACCACATTGAACCGTCAAGGCGCAGATGTTGGTACCCAGTATCGCAGTGCTATTTTCTATCACAATGCTGAGCAAAAGGAAAAAGCAGAAAAATATAAAGAAGAATTAAACAAAAGCGGAGCTTTTGATAAGCCCATCGTTACCGAAATAACTGCCGCCAGTAAATTTTACCCTGCAGAAGATTATCACCAGCAGTATTATGAAAACAATGCAAATCAAAATCCTTATTGCAGAGTGGTAATTCAGCCTAAATTAGAAAAATTCAGGAAGGTATTTAAGGATAAGTTGAAAGCAAATAATTAATTCAACTTCACTCTTCGCAACTCAAGCAAGTTTAGTGCATTGGGATTAAAGCCTTTTACATTCGGCTGAACAAGTCGTACAACCTTATCATACCAAAGAGGCACAACCGGTGCATCTTCGATCATTATTTTATCAGCTTGCTGGTAGAGTTTGTAACGAATGGAATCATTATCTTCTTGTATAGCTTGTTCAAATGCTGCATCAAAAGCCGCACTTTTATATCGGGTGTAATTTGGTGGTGCAGGATTCTTAGAATAAAATACCGATAAATAATTTTCTGCATCCGGATAATCTGCAATCCAACTTGCCCGGAAAAATGCAGTTGTAGAACTCGATGTCATAGTTAAGAGCAAGGCTTTTTGAACCACTTCTACCTGCACAGGAATACCCGATTCCTCTAATTGCTTGGCGATGAAGCTTGCCATGTCTGCATAAATGGCAATGGTTTGCAACTTAACGGTTGGCATTCCTTTGCCATCGGGAAAACCAGCTTCAGCTAATAATCGTTTTGATTTTGCAGGGTCGTACGTATATCCATTTACAACGGATGAATCAAAAGATGGTAATCCCATTGGCACAAATCCTGATTCGGCAGGAGTGCCTAAGGAATTACGCAGGTATAGTACCATCTTTCGTCTGTCAAAACCATAATTAATTGCCTGGCGGATCTTCTTTAACCGCATCGGCGAGTTTTTCACGAGGTCGTTTGTTGAATCAACCAATATGCCGAGGTATTCAATATTCAAATAAGGATTTACCTGCAACATAATTTTATCTTCCCAGTCTTTTCGCAAAACTCCTTTTTTTGTGAGCACTTCATCTTTAAAAGAAGCTTCGATATCGTTTATAAAATCAAGTTGTTTTTGCCGGAATAATAAAAACTCGGTTGCTTTGCTATCATAAAAAGAAACTTTTACTCCATCTACATATGGCAAGCGGTTTCCCCTTTCATCTTTTTCAAAGTAGTTCGGATTTTTTTTCAGTACCAATGCTTGCCCTTCTTCCCATGCTATAAATTGAAACGGACCGGTACCAACCGGATGACGGCGAAAATCCGTTCCATATTTCTCAACAGCTTCTTTTGGAACAATGGAGCAATATTGCATAGAAATAATTCCAAGAATAGGGTTATAAGGCCGCAACAATTTTAATTGAAAAGTTGAATCATCAATGGCCTTGAATGGTTGAATACTGTCTACTTTGCGATTGAATATCCATGATCCGGGGCTGGCAACTTTTGTATCGAGTATGCGGGACAAACTATACACCACATCTTCTGCCACCATTTTTCGTCCTTTACCTCCGGGAAAAGCTTCATCATCATGAAAAAAAACATCAGTTCGTAAATGAAAGATGAAACTTGTTCTGTCTTCCGAGATATCCCAACTTTTGGCTAATGAAGGTATGATGTGCAGGCTATCGTCAATCTCTACCAAAGTGTTAAATAATTGGTGAGCCGACCACATTACCGACTGACTTTTAGCAAATGCCGGATCCAGGGAGGCAATGCCATTGAATTCGTTGTAGTGAAATATATTGGCTTCTTTATTCTTTTTGTTATAACAACCAGAAAATAGCACAACTATTGCCACAATAAACCCATCCTTTATGTAATTAGCTTTACCGTTCATCTATTAATTGATATTTTCGGATTTCATATTATTCATCATAATTACTGAGCCTTAAATTTACACTAACAAAACAAATCGTCGTGAAATACATTGCCGGAATAGTTTACATCCTCTTTTTTTCTCTTTTCTTATCAAACACTTCATGTGCACAACCAGTTTATAATAAAGGCCAGTTTACAAAACAAGATAGCCTTCGTGGAAGTATGAATGCGGAACGGGATTGGTGGGATGTGGCATCGTATAATATTTATGTTGCTCCGGATTATAAAACCAAAACTATTAAAGGGTGGAACCAGATAAGTTTTGATATTAACAGTGATGGCCAAAACAGGAGGATGCAGATTGATCTGCAACAGCCGATGGAAATTGACAGCATTTATTTTGATAAGAAAAAGGTTACAAGCTTTAAACGCAATGGCAATGTTTATATAATTGATTTCGGAAGTTTCAAATTCATGGCCGCCAGAACATTGGTAAAAAAGGATAAAGCGATCCCACTACATAGCATTACTATTTACTTTCATGGCAAACCAAGAGAAGCTGTAAATGCGCCATGGGATGGTGGATGGATCTTTGCCAAAGATACCAAAGGCAGACCGTGGATGACGGTGGCTTGCCAGGGGTTAGGTGCCAGTGTTTGGTATCCCTGCAAGGATCATCAAAGTGATGAACCTGATTTAGGCGCATTAATACAAATAAAAGTTCCGGACACATTAGTAGCAATTGCCAATGGAAAATTTTATGCGAAAGATGACCAGAAAGATGGCAATATTTTATACACCTGGAAAGTAGAAAATCCTATCAACAATTATAATATCGTTCCCTACATAGGTAAATATGTTCATTTTGCTGATGATTATATTGGAGAAACAGAAAAAAATCTTTCGCTGGATTATTGGGTGCTGGATTATAATCTTGAAAAAGCGAAGAAACAGTTTGGCAGAGATGTAAAACCAATGCTAAAAGCTTTTGAGTATTGGTTTGGCCCCTATCCTTTTTATGAAGATGGATTTAAACTGGTAGAATCATCTCACCTTGGCATGGAACACCAAAGTGCAATTGCATATGGTAACCAGTACAAGGATGGTTATCTCGGCAGCGATCTTTCCGGCACAGGTTGGGGATTAAAGTGGGACTATATTATCGTACATGAAGCCGGGCATGAATGGTTTGCCAATAATATTACTACCAAAGACATTGCTGATATGTGGGTGCATGAGGGTTTTACTATGTACTCTGAAGTCTTATTCGTAGAGTACTATTGGGGCAAAAAAGCGGCTGACGAATATGTGCAGGGCATCCGTAAAAATATCAGTAATGACAAGCCTTTGATTGGCCCATATGGGGTAAACCAAGAAGGCAGCGGCGATATGTATAATAAAGGAGCAAATCTATTACATACAATAAGACAGGTATTTAATGACGACTCTCTGTTTAGAAAAATATTGAGAGGTTTGAATAAAGATTTCTATCACATGACGGTTACGACCAGTGATGTAGAAAAATATTTTTCCAAACAATCAGGAAAAGATCTGTCGAAAATTTTTGACCAGTATTTGAGAACGACTAAAATTCCGGTGCTGGAGTACAA
>LNFJ01000172.1 GCA_001464625.1 Bacteroidia bacterium Ga0077558
TACAAAGATGTACTGGATCTTTTGGGAGAAAATTCTGACAGAGAAGGGTTGCAAAAAACGCCGGAACGGTTAGCAAAAGCAATGCAATATCTTACACAGGGTTATGAGTTAGACGCACATGCAATTATTAACTCTGCAAAATTTCATGAGCCGGTAAGTGAAATGATCGTAGTAAAGGATATAGAAGTGTATAGCATGTGTGAACATCATATGCTTCCTTTTTTTGGTAAAGCACATATTGCTTATATACCCAATGGCTGGATAACGGGACTTAGTAAAATGGCTCGGGTAGTAGATGTTTATGCCCGAAGGTTGCAGGTCCAGGAAAGGCTAACCGTAGAAATAATGAATGCCATTAAAGAAACATTAAACCCATTAGGTGTGGCAGTGGTAATTGAAGCTAAACACTTGTGTATGATGATGCGAGGTGTACAAAAACAAAATTCTTCTACCACCACATCCGCCTTCGACGGGGAGTTTCAGAAGAATTCGAGCCGGAGTGAGTTTTTGAAACTAATAAGTTCAGATTTGCATTAAGGATTATATTTGCAATTAATAAGGTTTGATTGAATTTATCAATCAAACTTTTTTTTTGCGATAGAGAATAAACTACCACTTCATGAAGCATGCATTTGTATTTCCGGGACAAGGGTCTCAATTTCCGGGAATGGGAAAAGAATACTATGAGAACAGCGCCTTTGCTAAAAGGCTATTTGAACAAGCTAATGATTTATTAGGCTTTCGTATTTCCGAAATAATGCTAAATGGAACAGAAGCAGATTTGAAACAAACTAAAGTTACACAACCTGCCGTTTTTTTACATTCCATCATGGCCTATAAAAGTATTGAGAGTGCATCTCCGGATATGGTGGCAGGTCACTCACTCGGTGAATTTTCTGCATTGGTTGCTAATGGTACATTAAGCTTTGAAGATGCTTTGCAATTAGTTTCTATAAGAGCAACAGCCATGCAAAAAGCTTGCGAAATAACTCCTTCTACAATGGCTGCAGTTTTAAAT
>LNFJ01000173.1 GCA_001464625.1 Bacteroidia bacterium Ga0077558
GTGATGGTGGACGAATTGTAAAAGCAGACGTTGATAATTTCAAACAAAAACCCGAAGCGAAAAGCGAAAAAGGAGCTGCACCTAGCGGCGTAGATATTTTGCCATGGTCACATACCAATAAAGGTGAGGAAGGATATACAGATATTCCAAATAATCAAATTCGCACCATTATTGCTAAGCGTTTGGGAGAAAGTAAATTCAGTGCCCCGCATTTCTATCTTACGATGGAAATTAATATGGACAATGCGATGGCAGCAAGAGCACAACTAAACGAAGTTAGTCCTGCTAAGATCAGCTTTAATGATCTGGTAGTAAAAGCCGCAGCATTAGCATTGCGTCAGCATCCTGCTGTTAATGCATCATGGTTAGGAGATAAAATTCGTCGTTATAGTCATATTCATATTGGTATTGCAGTTGCTATTGAAGATGGACTGATCGTTCCGGTGGTTCGCTTTGCTGATCAAAAAACATTGCCACAAATTGCGGCAGAAAGCAAAGAGCTTGCAGGAAAAGCAAAGAATAAAAAATTACAACCCAACGAATTTTCAGGTAATACCTTCACTATCTCCAATCTTGGTATGATGGATATTGATGAATTTACTGCTATCATTAATCCGCCAGACAGTTGCATAATGGCGGTGGGCAGAATAAAAGAGATAGTAGTGAAGAAAGGAGAAGGTTTTGCAGTAAGCAATGTAATGAAGATAACCCTGAGTTGCGATCACCGTAGTGTGGATGGCGCAGTAGGTGCTGCATTTTTACAAACTTTCAAGAAGTATTTGGAAAATCCTATTACGATGCTTCTCTGATAAAATAAATCATCAATCATAAAAAGCCATTCGCCAGTTAGCGGATGGCTTTTTTTATTTCTAATATCTTGTGTTGAATCTTTGTATAGATATCAGTATTATCACTTAACAATAAAAGTGAAAGTGCTTAAATGCCCAAAAAAGATCATTGTATATTTTAGCACCAGGCATTCCCAATATATCTTTCTCCAAAATAATCCACCATGAACGACTTCAAAGAAGATGATGATATGCAATTCTCCTGGACTGGTCTTTTTTTTGCAACCGGTTTAAGCCTTATGGTATTTAGTTTTTTTATGAAAATACTTGATGGTGAACATGAAACTTTATTCCTGCAAATTGGCGGCATCGCTTTATTGGTTGCATCAGTACTATTGCTGAACAAGTATTATTCCCGTAAAAGAATAAAAAAGAATTCACCGAAAACCGCCTCCATCTTTCTGGAAGAATAGAGTTGTTTACTTTGCTACTTTTAATAAAGCTAATTTTCCATCCATCGTTGTTACTACAAGAGTTTCTTTATCCAACACTCTAACCGTATTCACCATGGAGTTATCGATTTTATGTGCCCACACTATTTT
The DNA here is from genome assembly GCA_001464625.1 of Bacteroidia bacterium Ga0077558. Taxonomy (GTDB): domain Bacteria; phylum Bacteroidota; class Bacteroidia; order Chitinophagales; family Chitinophagaceae; genus JJ008. Next base: position 1,391 of record LNFJ01000173.1, read on the forward strand.
TTGTGTTGATGGATCAATGCAATACACCACGCCGCTTTTTGTACCAAAGAAAACCAACCTATCTTTTTCGATCAGCATAGAGGGTACATGTTCATAGCCAAATCCTGCATGCATTTTCCAGGCAGTTGATTGCTTTTCACGGCTGCTTTTATATGCAACGATCGTATCCTGTATCGTTTTCCCGTATATCCATTTACCGTCGGCTGATATACCAATTGACTCCCGGATAGTAGCATCATTGTTTCTCCATAAAGCTTTACCTGTCGTTGCATCAATAGCAGAAATATAACGGTCAGGCGCCACCACATACAC
>LNFJ01000174.1 GCA_001464625.1 Bacteroidia bacterium Ga0077558
TGTGCTTTTTTTCTGCCGAGGTTTTTTACTTTGTCTCCGTGACGCATGACGTTAAATTTTATTCAGTTGTACCGTGTCAGGAATTACAACCTACTGTTATAGAAATAGTCTGAAGTCGGTAGTTGTTAGTCTGGAGGGCAACTCCTGACTAACAACTCTTTACTCCTGACTCGTTTTAGAATTCGCTAGGATCAATACCCAATTTGATCAGATCCATTCCAAAATGCAAACCTCTTTCAGTCAGCACTTGTTCAATTTCAGCCAGAGATTTCTGACCAAAGTTGCGGAATTTCATCAGGTCTTCTTGTTCGTATTGTACCAGCTCACTCAATGAATTAATTTTCGCTGCTTTCAAACAATTGAAAGCTCTTACAGAAAGATCCAAATCTTCTAATGGAGTTTTCAATACTTTACGCAATTGCAAAGTTTGTTCGTCCACCATGTCTTCTTTCTTCTCTTCCTTATTATCGAAAGTGATGTTCTCATCAGTGATGATCATCAAATGCTGAATAAGGATTCTTGAAGCTTGTTTCACTGCTTCTTCCGGATGAATAGTTCCATCGGTAGAAACTTCCATGATCAATTTTTCGAAATCCGTTCTTTGCTCAACCCTTGTATTTTCGATTGTGTATTTCACATTCTTAATTGGGGTATAGATAGCATCGATAGGAATATAACCTAATGGTGCATCTTTCGGCTTGTTGTCTTCAGCAGGTACATAACCACGGCCTTTGCCAATAGTCAGTTCTACATCCATTCTTGCAGAAGAATCTAATGTGCAGATAAGCAAATCAGGATTCATGATCTGGAAAGAATGAGTGCCTTCGCCAATCATACCAGCAGTGAACTCCGTTTTATTTTTGATCGACAAAATGATTCGCTCATTTGCCACTTCATGGTCAGCTATCTTTTTGAAACGAACTTGTTTCAGATTTAAGAAAATTTCTACTACATCTTCACTGATACCCTTCATAGTAGCAAATTCATGCTCTACACCTTCAATCTTCACACCAATGATAGCATATCCTTCCAGTGAATTCAGCAATACACGACGAAGTGCATTACCAATAGTTACACCGTAACCCGGCTCCAATGGACGAAACTCAAACTGAGCTTCAAAATCAGTTGCTTTCTGCAGAATGATTTTATCTTAGAATTTTTATTACCAAACTTTTGTACTACTAGCATCGCCTGTTGCATCGCACTCTTCATCGTTCTGCCTGCCTGCCGTCAGGCAGGTTCGCTACTCAGCATATGCGAAGTATCCGCATTGCTTCACAGCATCACTTCTTATTTAGAGTATAACTCGACGATCAGTTGCTCCTTAATATTCTCAGGAACACTTTCTCTTTCCGGATATGTAAGGAAAGTACCTTTCATTTCAGTTTCATTCCAATCCAACCAACTGAATTTAGGGTTCTTTGCACTAACAACACTTGTAATAGAAGTTCTTCCTTTGCTACCTTCTTTAATAGTGATAACATCACCAGCTTTCATCTGGTAAGAAGGAACATTCAATACAATACCATTTACTTCGATATGCTTGTGGCTTACCAACTGACGGGCAGCAGGACGGCTTGGAGCAATACCCATACGGAAAACGGTGTTATCCAAACGAGCTTCACAAAGTTTGATCAGGTTTTCACCTGTTACACCTCTGCGACGAGCAGCTTCTTCAAAAGTTTTGCGGAATTGTTTTTCTAAAATACCGTAAGTGTACTTCGCTTTTTGTTTTTCACGAAGCTGTAATGCGTACTCCCCTAA
>LNFJ01000175.1 GCA_001464625.1 Bacteroidia bacterium Ga0077558
ATTTCGGGGGGCTTTTTTGTGACCGCGTTAGGATTCAAACCTAAAACCTTCTGATCCGTAGTCAGATGCTCTATTCAATTGAGCTACGCAGCCTTTCCAATATATAATTGGACGGCAAATATAGGGCAAAAAAAGTAACTGAAAAAACGAGAAACCCAATGATTATTTGTTTCTCCAATTTGGTATATACTTGTCCAGTAAATCCTGGAAATCTTTAAAATCCATTAAGCCCGACAAGTCAGGGTCGGCTAATAGATTATCTACATTTTTGTAGCCCCGTTCATATGCCTGTTTCAGGTAAGTAATTGCCTGTGCAGGTTTGTTATTAAGGGCATAACTACAAGCTAATTGATAATATGTTTTTCCTTTTGTCGGATCATTACGAATAGCTTTTTCTAAATATTCAATTGCCAGTGCATACCGGGCCATTGCATGATACACCAATCCAAGATTTAGTGCTGTATTGTGTGAATTAGGATCTAGTCTTTCTGCGGTACTTAAATAAATTAATGCGGAATCGTATAGCTCCATCTTCATATAAATAGCTCCAATTTCGGTATAAGCATTTATATAATTTTTATCAGCCTGTACAGCCCATCTAAAATAAACTACCGCTGAATCATACAACTTTATATCATCGAAAAAACTACCAATGGCAAAGTATGTTTGCGGACCCGGGACTGCTTTTTTAAAAAGTTGCTTTTTAAAATAATAAGCCGCAGAATCATACTGCTTTTGCTGTCTAAAAACATTAGAAATATTAGCCCAGATGATCGGGTTCTCCGAGTCGAGTCGCATCGCTTTTTGCAGGCTAACCTTAGCAGAGTCATACATCTTCATTCCCAAGAATACAAGTCCCATATTACTGAGGTATTGAGAATTAAAAGATTCCTTCTGCATTGCTTTCCGGATATACCAACGGGCAGAATCATATCGTTTCTGTGCATAGAATGCCATTCCCATATCATTCATAAAGGAGGCGCTATTAACATCCAATAAAGATGAGCCCTTTAAGAAATTAGTTACAGAGTCAAGCTGGTTGAGCTCCCTGAATATTTTAAGAATATTATTGGATGCCGGTTTATAATCTGGCCTTACATTTAAAGCCTTTCTGAAATATAATTTAGCAGAATCATAATTCTTTTCCTGCCCATATATAACACCCAAATTATTCAATATGGAAGGGTTGCCAGGTTCGGCCTTAATAGCCTGTTGGAAATAGAAATAGGTTGAGTCGGGTCGTTTTAGTTCTTTATACACCAATCCAATATTAATAAGGGCAAATGCAGAATAAGGATTAGCCTGCAAAGCTCTTCTATAATAAAAATTTGCCGAGTCCAGCTGCTTTAATGCGAAGCTGGCTCTGCCAAGATTGTTATATGCTTCTTCATAATTTGGATCAAGCAAAGCCGCCTGGCGATAATAAACTTTAGCCGAATCAAATTCATTTAAATCCTTATAAAAATTTCCGATAAATACATTCACAATAGATTTATCCTGATAATTATCAAATGCTTTGGAGTAATAGATCCTGGCAGAGTCATACTCTTTTATGGCAAAGAAAGTTTTGCTTAACCCGTTATATGAATTAATGAACTTTGGATTGGCATGTATGCTCTGTTTAAAATATGGGATAGCTTCGCCATAATTTTTTCTTCCATAATTAACCCATCCAATATTACTGCTTGCATAAGGATTGGAAGGATCCAATCGCAA
>LNFJ01000176.1 GCA_001464625.1 Bacteroidia bacterium Ga0077558
AACATACCACCTAACCAACGTTCTGTTACGAACGGCATGTTTATTTTTTGTGCAGATTCTTTTACGATGTCTTTTGCCTGCTTCTTAGTACCTACAAATAAGATCTTCTTACCGCTCCGTGCAATTTGTTTCATTGCAGCTGCAGTTTCCTGAAGGCACTCAACAGTTTTATTCAGGTCGATGATGTGAATACCTTTCTTTTCAGCAAAGATGTAAGGCAACATCTTAGGATTCCATTTTTTCTTCAGGTGACCGAAGTGTACACCTGCTTCCAAAAGTTGCTGTTGTAGTGAAGTGTTATTTTCCATTTTCTTTTTTATAAAGAGTTTATATTCTAATTATGTTGCTTGTTGGCTGCTGGTATTGAAACCAGCAACCAATAACCAGATTAACGTTTAGAGAACTGGTAGCTACGACGAGCTTTCTTATGACCAAATTTCTTACGTTCAACTGATCTTGGATCTCTTTTCAATAAACCGGCTGCTTTTAATGCAGGGCGAAACTCAGGGTTGATCTCTACCAACACCCTTGCAATACCCAGCATAGCTGCTTCTGCCTGTCCTTTAACACCACCACCTGCTGCATTGATCTTTACATCAAATTTGCTGGCAACATCAACTGTTTTAAGTGGACGTTCCACCTGGTTTTGTAAATAAACCAGTGGAAAATAAGTTTTGTAGTCTTTATCGTTTACTGTGATAGCGCCTTCTCCTTTTGAAAGAAACACCCTTGTCACAGCTGCTTTACGACGACCAATTCCGTTTTTTTGCTTTTCCATTTTTTATATGCTTTTAGCTAATAGCTGGTTTTTAGAATTTAAGTTCTTTTGGTTGTTGTGCAGTGTGCGGATGTGCAGCACCAGTGTACACAAATAATTTTTTGTACATCTTGCGGCCTAAACGATTTTTAGGAAGCATGCCTTTTACTGCTCTTTCGATAACCACTTCTGGCCGGCGATTGATCAGGTTTCTTGCAACTTCTTCTTTACGGCCACCCGGATAACCACTGAAAGTATCATATACTTTCTGATCCAGTTTGTTACCAGTTAAAACAATTTTTTCGCAGTTGATAACGATGATGTAGTCACCAGTGTCAACGTGTGGAGTATAGTATGCTTTGTTCTTACCACGAAGTATCGCAGCAATTTTAGCACACATACGTCCAACGGTTTGATTAGTACCATCTACAACATACCAAGTACGTTGCACGGTAGCCTCGTTTTTTTGCTGTTGGCTCATCGCTTTCAGCAGTTAAATAATAAACAAGTGAGCTATCCCTCATCTTGTTCCCTTTTTTAATTGGGAGTGCAAAGGTAGGTTTGAGAAGAATTGAAACCTATAATTTGGGGTATTAATTTTTACAGCACCTTTGTAATTAGCTGATTTTCAATAATTATTTTGACAAGAAAAATAAACCTCCCCGTTTAAGGGTGTTGACTCCTGATAAATAAGTGATATTTCAGCACGCAATAAAAATTTGCGCCAAGTGTATAATCTTACTGTAATCAGGGCGAATGAGTGATATAGGTGGTACTGAAAATTTACTGATGAGACGGGAAATGCAGCGGCTGAGTTAGCCTTCAACTCTTTTCACCACTACTCTATTACTGGTAAGATGAACGATATTGACAGGTACTATATCCCCTTCTTTAATTGTCTCTTTTTCCTCATCCGTTACTGAAAGCTTGGCCTGCATTTTATCGCCAAATAAATTCAAATACACCGCATGCGGAGAAATTCTTGCAACAACAGCGTCTATATCCATTTTTTTCTCGAAGTGCTGGAGTGCTTTTTTATATTCCGCAGTATAATTATGAGAGAAGAGTTCTGCAGCGATACTATTGGGCTTATCAATATTTATTAATTTAAAACTGATGGCTACATTGGCCGCAGTTTCAACAGGTTCTTTTTCCCATTTTGATAGTTGAATAGGGAAAAGCACATAACTCTCAATCTCTTTTACAAAAAATTTTCCATCCACTATTTTTAAATACCCGGCGAACCGGTTCTCTTTATCAATTTTTTGCAGCAGCAGATCAACTGCTTCATTATGTATAAATTTTACGTTGTAAGCGGTCATTTTATCACCTCTGTCGGATAACCGCAATTGAAAATCGACACTGTCGCTTAATTTAAACTGATGTGGCTTTTTACCGCTGTCGGGTGCATTGGTTTTGAAATTAACAGACTTTTGTTTGGTGTTATGCAGGTAGTCTATTGTTGCAAATTGTTTTTCGTAATTGATAAACGAAATTTTTCCCCGATATACTTGATCATCTTTCTCCATGTTGCTGCAAAAGTAAGCAATCAGGGATAAGTGGATTTCAATGAATTAAAGGATTGGTTGCTTTCAGTATATTTATTCCATAATCTATGTAAAATGTCAACACGTCTATTAGGCCGGAATAATTTTGGTGATCCAAAAAATGCAGGCAACCTGATGTCGCTGGAAGATGCGCATACATTGCTTAATGAATGGGTGCCAAATGAAAAACTTCGGCTACATATGAAGCAAGTGGCTGCCAATATGAAAGCATGGGCTATTGAAAAAGAAAATGCAGACGAACAAACCGCATTAAAATGGGAACTGGCAGGTTTATTACATGATGCCGATTGGGAAAAATATCCGGATGACCATTGCAGGGTGATTGTAGAAGAATTAGAAAGAAGAAATATTGATCCGGATATTATTCATTGTATTGCATCACATGGACCTGCTGTGTTTGGTGTAGAGCCGGTCAATAACATGGATAAAATGATCTATGCTATTGACGAGTTAAGTGGTTTGATACATGCTTATAGTTTGCTGCGTCCTGGTGGATATGAAGGAATGGAAGTAAAAAGTATAAAAAAGCGATTGAAAGAAAAAGCATTCGCTGCTCAAGTAAGCAGAGAAGATATCGCTGATGCAATATCAAGAATTGATGTGACACTTGAAGAACTGATTGAGTTTATTATCCGGTACCAGCAAACAGTAAAGTAATTTTTCCCATAAAACTTGTAAACCGCAATCGTTTGAAGAAATTTTTTCTGTTACTAAAACAGGAACTTCATTCGTTATAAAAAACTTACCCGTATGCTTCGCCTGATTATTACCCCGCTTTTGCTTTTATGTGTTTCTTATTCAACTAAAGCACAAAAGATTGATCCGTGGAAAATAACCGCCACCAGTATAAATCCTGCAGATTATTATGGTGTTACTGTTGCGAACGGAATGATTGGCATTGTGTCTGCCCCGGAACCATTTAAAATTAAAGACGTTGTACTTGCCGGCGCATACGATTTATATGGAAGAGGACGGGTTAGTAATTTCTTACGCAGTTTTAATTTATTGAATGCCACTCTAGATATTGATGGAAAAAGGATGGATGCCAAAGCAGCCACCGGGCTAAAACAAGAATTGGATATGCAGCATGCCAGTTTTACTACTTCCTTCAATTATGCAGATAAAGCAACTGTTTCTTATACTTACTATTCCTTGCGGCAACTGCCTTTTACCGTACTAATGGATATCACTGTAACTGCTAAAAAAGATATAATCATCAATAGCAGCAGTGTAATGGAAGCACCGGATGCATTAAAAGATGTACAAAACTATTACAATGAAATTGACAGGCCGCATGTGGTAATCAGTTTACTCACTTCTTCGGCAAAAAGTCCTACTGGAAAATTATTAATGTGCGCCTCCAATACTTTTTTATTTAGTGAACATCATGGGCAGGAGCCAAGAGTAATACATGAAATGTGGGATAACAATATGCACCTCATGAAATTCAGTAAAAAAATAAAAGCAGGTGAAACTTATCGTTATTCTATTGCTGGTTCGTCCATCACATCTGCCCATCATGATGATCCGCTAAATGAAGCAGAACGGTTAACCATCTATGCAAAATTAGAAGGCCGTGAAAGACTGCTTCAGTTTCATACAAAAGCATGGGGTGAACTTTGGAAAAGTGATATAGTAATTGAAGGGGATGAGCAAAGCCAGCAGGATGTTCGCAGTATGCTGTATCATCTGTATTCATTTACTCGAGAAGGCACGGCACTATCGCCTTCACCAATGGGATTAAGCGGCCTGGGATATAACGGCCATGTATTTTGGGATACCGAATTATGGATGTACCCTGCCATGCTGGTATTACAACCTGCATTGGCAAAAAGTATGATGGAATATCGTTTTCAACGATTAGAAGCTGCAAAAAGAAATGCCTTTAGTAAAGGATACAAAGGTGCCATGTATCCTTGGGAAAGTGCCGAGACAGGCGTAGAAGAAACACCAGTATGGGCATTGAGCGGCCCGTTTGAACATCACATTACTGCCTGTGTTGGTATAGCTGCATGGAATTATTATTGTGTAACACAGGATAAAACATGGCTGAAAGACAAAGGCTATCCTATACTTGCTGCTACCGCAGATTTTTGGGCCAGCCGGGTGGAAAGAAACGGACCAGGAAAATTTGATATTAAGAACGTAGTAGCCGCAGATGAGTGGGCAGAGAATGTAGATAACAATGCCTTTACCAATGCTGCTGCAAAAGCCAACTTACAATTTGCTACAGAAGCTGCAAAAATTTTAGGAATTTCTCCCGATGCAGATTGGATGAATGTGTCCAACAACATTCCTATTTTAAAATTTACTGATGGTGTTACCCGGGAACATGCCACATACAATGGCGAAGGAATTAAACAGGCAGATGTAAACTTGCTGTCGTATCCGTTAAAAGAAATAACTGACCCAAAAGACATCCGTAAAGATTTGGAGTATTATGAAAAAAGAGTTCCTAATGAAGGTACCCCGGCTATGACACAGGCTGTTTTTACCACACTTTATGCACGGCTTGGTGATGGAGAGAAAGCTTATTATTGGTTTAAAGACGCTTATATACCCAACTTAAATTCTCCCTTTAGAGTTATTGCAGAAACAAAAGGTGGCACTAACCCTTACTTTGCTACTGGTGCCGGGGGTATTTTACAAAGTGTATTGATGGGTTTTGGAGGCCTGGAGATTACACCAAAAGGAATTGTTCAACTTAAATCAGTGCTACCCGCTAATTGGAAAAAACTGACTATTAAAGGAGTAGGCACAGAAAAGAAAACGTTTGCGGTGGGCAAATAAATTAGTTTAAACCCAGAATTCAGCTAATTCTTATAGCTATAATTCAAAAAACTGGTTAATTTAGTACCATCCATTTAACGATTGAAGAAAACTGCTGCCATATTCTTTATCTCCATCCTTGCATTTAATATGTGGGGCTACCGCCTTGTAATTTCTCTGCTGCAAACAAAAGCAGATACCAAACTGGAAGTTGTAATTGATAATGAAGAGTATGATGAGGCCGATCTGATAGAAATGCGGGTATCCTTAAATATGCCTTATCAAAACAGGTACACCGATTTTGAAAGGCACTATGGCGAAATAAAAATTGATGGGAAAGTATACACTTATGTAAAAAGAAAGGTGGAAGGCGATGTGCTGGTACTGAAGTGTATTGCCAATGAATCAAAGCAGCAGTTAAAAATTACAGC
>LNFJ01000177.1 GCA_001464625.1 Bacteroidia bacterium Ga0077558
AACCAAAATTTATATTTTTTATTACCAAATAGATTTGGAAACCGCCTCAGGTAATTCGTACTTTGTATTTCGTAATTATTTCTTCACCCTGCACATAATAACTCGTACTTCGTACTTCACTCCATGTCTGTGTTCAACCAATCAAGAAGCCGTATCATCCGCCTTATTTTTCTTGTTGCGTTTGTTATAATTATCGTGCAATTATTTTACCTGCAGGTAATAGAAGGCAAGTACAGGCAATTGGCAATGGACAATGCCGTTTTTCAAAAAATCATTTATCCGGAGAGAGGAATTATTTATGATAGAAAAGGCAAAGCTATCTTAAACAATACTCTCATATTTGATTTATTAGTGACACCCGCAGAGGTAAAAAATATTGATACGCTGGAATTTTGCCGGTTGATGAAGATCGATATGGCAGAGTTTAAAAAAAGAATCATCGAAGCCCGAATAAAAAACACTTCGGTACGTCCTTCCATATTTGAAGATTTACTTACACCCGAACAGCAAGCCCGGTTTGAAGAGAACAGCTGGCAGTTTCCGGGTTTTGCAATGGTAGAAAGACCCGTAAGGTCATATCCATTTAATGCAGCTGCTCATATATTAGGTTATATCAGCGAGGTAAACCCAAAACAAATTGAAGCATCTGGCAATTTTTATCGGATGGGTGATTATAAAGGCCAGAACGGTTTGGAATCGTATTATGAAAATGTGTTGATGGGGCAACGGGGTGTACAGTATCTTATTAAGGATAATAAAAACAGGTTAGTTGGCCAGTATGAAAAAGGTGCATTTGATACGGCAGCAATAGCGGGACGTGGATTAAAAACATATATAGATATTGAACTGCAACAGCTGGCAGAAAAATTAATGACCAATAAAGTTGGAGGGCTTGTTGCTATTGATCCTAAAACGGGAGGCATACTTGCCATGGTATCGGGTCCAAATTTTAATCCCAATGATTTAACAGGCCCGGAGAAAAGTAAAAACTACAGCAAAATGGTGCTGGATGTTACTGGTCCAATGTTGAACAGAGCTATTGGCGGTAAATATGAACCAGGCTCCACATTTAAACCACTTGGCGCATTAATTGCATTGGATGAAGGATTGATAACGCCTGCCTATGGATTTCCATGTGGAGGCCGTTATACATTATGCGGGCATGGTAAACCTGCTTGCACACATGCGGGTGGCGGACATGCTGCCAATCTTCGCAATGCAATTGCTTACTCCTGCAATTCTTATTTCACACACTTGTATAGAATGGCAGCGGATAACCCAAAGTACAAAAATGTGAGGGATGGTTATATGAAGTGGAGAGAATACATGAACTTGTTTGGACTTGGAGTAAGGCTTGGAATTGACTTGCCAAATGAAAGTGCTGGCGGTGTTCCTGATACTTCTGTTTATGATAAAGAAAATGCTGGCCGATGGACATCCTGTACTAATCTTACGCTGGGTATAGGGCAGGACAAAATGCAAACTACGCCTTTACAAATGGCAAACGCAATGGCCATAATAGCAAACAGAGGATATTATTATTCACCTCATTTTGTGCGGCAGATTGAAGATGAAACGGCTGATGATACAACCTGGATGAATAAGTTTAGAACTAAGCATAATGTACTTACACATATTACTGATACCGCTTTTACTGCTGTTATTGAAGGCATGAATGATGTGGTGAAATTTGGAACAGCAAGAGTAGCACAGATACCGGGCATTGATGTTTGTGCAAAAACAGGTACTGCAGAAACTTATACTGTATTGGATAATCGAAGAATTAAATTACCTAACAATTCTATGTTTGTAGCCTTTGCACCAAAAGATAATCCGAAAATTGCCATTGCCGTCTTTGTGCAAAATGCAGGCTTCGGTGCTACATGGGGCGGCCCCATTACCAGGATATTGATTGAAAAATATTTGAACGATACAATTCAGAAAAAAAGTGAGGCAGATGTAGAACGTATTTCAAAAGCCAACCTGATGCCGGCTTATTTTAAACGACTGCAATACAAAACAGACTCAACAAGAGCAATGGAGTGGTTTCAAAAAACGAATGACAGCTCCTACATTAGAAGATTTGCAACAATGGAAACAGGCAATAAGCTGCCGGTAAAAAATGAAACTCCAGTTTTGCCGCAGCAAAAAATGCAAGCCATTGCTATGTTGCCGGATGAAAAATATTTTCGCAAACCCCGCACTGTAAAAATTGCATGAGTCAGCGAAATCCTGCCATATCAAAAGGAATAGACTGGAGCCTTGTGTGGATCTACCTTCTGCTGGTAGCTATCGGGTTGACAGCCATATTTGCCGCAACTTATAAAGAAGGCGAACCTTTAGTAAGAAGTTTCCTTGCATTTAAAACAGATTACAGCAAGCAGTTTTATTTTTTTGGCATCGGGGCTGTACTTGCATTATTTATTCTGTTAACAGACAGTAAGTTTTTTTCTGCTACTGCCAATCTTGGTTATGCGTTAGGGATTTTCATGTTGTTACTGGTATTTCCCTTTCACTCCAATATTAAAGGAACAGAATCTATTATTAAACTCGGGGCATTTAATTTTCAACCAGCAGAGTTTTGTAAAATATTTGTAGCACTGGCATTGGCAAAATATCTGTCAAGACCTGAAACGGATTTTACCAAAGTCCGATCTCAATTAATAGCTGCAGGTATAGCTCTTTTTCCGGCAGTACTTACTTTGTTGCAAAGCGAAACTGGATTAGCTCTTGTTTTTTTCTCCTTCTTTATTGTGATGTACCGGGAAGGTCTACCTTCAATAATTCTATTGATCGGTTTTGCAATAGCTGCATTAATTGTTGCTTCCATTGTGGTGGAGCCAAATACATTGGCAATAGCTCTAACAGCCATAGCTGCATTTATCATTTATGTATTTAGAAGACAGATTAAAAGAGACCGGGGAATTTTTATAACCATCATTTTTATATGGGCTCTTTGCGTAGGCATTCAACGATTTGCTGTTCCTTTCATTTTTAAAAATGTATTACAACGTCACCAGGTAGAACGTATTTATGATTTATTTGGAAAGGATAACCCTTACGTAGAACAAGGGCAAGGAGAAACAATGACGGCCGCAGAATTAAAAAAGAAAAAAGAGAGTGGCAGCAGCTATAATGTGCGTCAGTCAAAAATTGCAATTGGCAGTGGAAGAGTTTGGGGCAAAGGCATTTTAAATGCCACACAAACCCGATATGATTTTGTACCTGAGCAGCGTACGGATTTTATTTTCTGTACGGTGGGTGAAGGTTTTGGTTTTGCAGGCAGTATTGTATTGCTTGGCTTATATCTCATTCTGCTTTTCCGGATCGTTACTATTGCCGAACGACAACGAAGCACTTTTAGCCGATGCTATGCCTATGGGGTAGCGGCAGTTTTCTTTTTTCATATAGCAATTAATGTTGCTATGACGGTGGGGTTAGCTCCTGTAATCGGTATTCCGCTTCCATTTATCAGTTATGGTGGAACCTCCTTACTTACTTTCACCATTATGCTTTTTATTTTGATACGATTAGATGCCGACAGACAAATGGTGTTGAGGTAGGCCTTCCCAAACCTCCCGCCATTCGGACGGGACAGGTTCTCTGAAGGAGGGGCTTATTAACCCTAAATTTGCAGGTACATCTAAGCCAGAAAACATTATGCGAATTATCCCACTCTCCGAAGGCACTTTTACTATTGATAAAACAAAGCTGTTTGTTCCGTTTGATGAAACGACGGATAATATACAATCAAGGCCAGTTGGAAGCTTGCTGGTAGAAATTCAGCCTTTTGTTGTAGTAACCTCAAAAGATATTTTATTGTTGGATGCCGGACTTGGGTTTGAGAAGAATGGAACATTACAGTTGCACCAAAACCTGATGGATGCAGGTATCAACCCTTCGGAAGTAACAAAAGTATTGATGAGTCATTTGCATAAAGACCATGCTGGGGGTGTTGGTGTAGAAAGAGATGGATTAGGAGGAAGACTTTCATTGCCCAATGCCACTTATTATGTTCAACAAACAGAGTTGGCATTTGCATTTGAAAAAGGATTTCCTTCCTACATGCCAGACGAATTAGTTTGCCTTCAAAATTCAGAACAGGTAACATTGCTGGATGGAAAGGGAGTATTAGATGATTACATTCACTATGAAATAACTGGTGCCCACTCGCCACAGCACCAGGTATTCTGGATAAAAGAAAATGACGAAACGATTTTTTTTGGAGCTGACGATGCACCGCAATTACAACAAATGAAAAATCGCTTTGCAGCTAAGTATGATTATGATGGTAAAAAAGCAATGGAGCTACGACAAGAGTGGTGGAAAAAAGGAGAAGAAGAAAAATGGACCTTTCTTTTTTATCATGATGTAAAAAATCCGGTGTGGAAATTTTGAAAATTATAAAGGCCTGCTCTAAATAGAACGGCCCTTTGCTATCCTATGAAAAACACCTCGTTTAAACCAGGTGAATTATAATATTGCTTTGTTTCTTCGGGTGCCTCCTTGACGATTCTCCAGTCGTTCTCTTTTAATGTCTTTTAATTCTTGGATAAAAATTTCCTGGTGACGATAGATGTCGTTGCTTCTTTTTTCGCCTATAATATCTTTAAACTCGCCTCTGTAACGAAGCCGTAGCTCAACAATTTTTTGCTGGAGTATTAACCTATCGGTCTTGTTTTCTCTTAGGGTAGTTCTCCATTCTTTGAAGTAACGTATAAAAATTGGAGTAAATCGTTCCGCTTCATTTTTTGTTAACCGCATACGTTGCTGAATGTATTGTCTCATCTTATCACGGATTTTATCATCATCATTATCTGCCTGTGCTATTGTAATGGAGACAAAAGGGAATAAGAATAGTAGTATGAGTAACAATTTTTTCATCTTTTAGTAATTAATTCAAAATAGTTTCATCAGCACTTACATCATCCAATACTTCAGTATCATTTAAAAAATTCTGAATTTCTGAGTCAGGAATATCTTTTACTAATTCTTTTATTTGTTTGTTTTTATCGGCAGTAGCAACAGCGTTTTCAACAGACTTGTCTTCATCAACCAATTGAATAAATTGGTCTAGTTTATCAGTGCTTACTTTCTTAATACTTTTCTTCACCCAGGCATGAGAGTTTGTAGTTGGGTCAATATTGTTGTTGTAGGTAACTAATAACCCTGCCATCGCTATCACACCTACTACAACCGCCGCCGCTACATAACGGAACCATTTTCTGCTCGTAATTGAAACAATTTTTACTTCCGGTTTAGCAGGTGATTGTATAGTATTTTCAAAATAACCTTTCGGCACACTAAAAGGCCCGCCCTGATTATTTGGTCGGGCAAGCATTTCTTTTTTCAAACCACTTAATAACGGTGAAATGCTTTCTAATTCTTCTGTTGCGGATAGTTGAATGTTTTCTTGTAGTAAACTCAACATTTTTTCAGACAATCCTTCGAAGTATCCCTGCGGTACTTTGTAAGGCATAGCTTTAGAAAGATTAGCAAGTGTGGGAGATAAAACATTCAATTCATCAACGGCGTTAACTGCTTCCAAAGCTTTTATCTTGTTTAGCACCTGCTCCGCTAATCCTTCAAAATATCCCGCTGGCACAGCGAGGGTGTTTTGAGGAACAGTAGTCGCCAGCATGCTTTGCAGCTCTTGTAATTCATGTAATATGTTATCTCTGTTGTTCATTTTTAACGCCTAACTAAGATGGGTTTAGCTCTCCAAAGTTTAATGATTTAGCATATAATCCTCAATTTTTTTGACAGCGTGGTGGTAACTGGCCTTTAAAGCCCCTTCACTGGTTTCCAGCACCCTGCTCATTTCCTCGTATGGCATTTCATCGTAATATCGCAGTCCAAACACTACCCGTTGTTTATCAGGAAGTTGTTGTATAGCTAATTGCAATTTCCACTCCAATTTATTGGGGTCAAAATGCTGATCCGCCTTTATTTTATTACTCAA
>LNFJ01000178.1 GCA_001464625.1 Bacteroidia bacterium Ga0077558
GTAGCGGCCATTACAATATTAGCTGTGCCGGTTACAGATGGTTCATCCAGTAATAAATTAGTTCCATGAAGATTGGGTGCTTCCAAATGAAAAAATCCATCTTCATCATGATAAGTGAATGATGCACCTAGTTTTTCAAACCCGATGATATGTGTATCTAAACGTCGTCTCCCAATTTTATCACCACCCGGTTTTGGTATAAATGCTTTTTTAAATCTTGATAACATGGGTCCGGCGAACATCACTGAACCTCTTAGTTTACCACTTTTTTTTCTGTATGCTTCACTATGGAGGTAATCAATATTTACATTATCGGCTTTGAAAGTACAAGTGTCACGGTTACTGCGATCAATCGTTACATTCATTTCACCCAACAATTCTATCAGCAGGTTTACATCAATAATGTCGGGGATATTTGTAATAGTAACTTTTTCGGGAGTTAACAGCACGGCACTAATAATTTGCAATGCTTCGTTCTTAGCACCTTGCGGAATAATTTCGCCACTTAATTTTTTTCCTCCTCTTACTTCAAATGAATGCATGATATTGGTTGATTAGTTAATGGGGTAATTAGGAAATTAGCTAATTGGGTATTGGTTAATCGGTAATACCAATTAAAAACTAAACTAGTTGACTAATTAACCTGTTTACAAAGTAAAACTAAAAGCTTGTAGCAATAAAAAATGGTTGACTAGAAAACCTAATCAACCATTTAGCTATTTTTTAAAAACTGTTCTAATATCTTTTCTTCTTGAAGTTGCCGCCACCGCCGCTGCCTCTGTTGTCACGGTGTCCACCACCTCCGCCTCTGTTATCTCTGCGTCCACCGCCACCACCGCCTCTGTTATCTCTGCGTCCGCCACCACCTCTGTTGTCTCTTCCTTCCTGTTGTGGACGGAAAGCTTTTACATACGGCGTATTGGTAAAAGTTAACTGGCCGTTGGTAATAACGGATAGTTCGCTTTGTATTGCATCATCATGCACAATTTCTTTATGCCAGTTATTGTAAGCCAACTTCATATAATAAGCTACTGCGTTTGCAAAACCCAATTTCTTTTCCGGATTTTCTTCTTTCAGTGCTTTATCAATAATTACTTCTAAGTTTTTACCAAGATGAGAAAATCTCGGATGCCTTTTTGGGTAAGG
Source organism: Bacteroidia bacterium Ga0077558 (assembly GCA_001464625.1). Lineage (GTDB taxonomy): Bacteria > Bacteroidota > Bacteroidia > Chitinophagales > Chitinophagaceae > JJ008. The sequence goes on from LNFJ01000178.1 coordinate 1,147, forward strand.
AAGCGGATCAGGCCTTGCTTTTAGCGATTCTCTTGTTGGAATGGGGTAAGGTGATTTTACATCCAACGTAAAATCGGAGATCAAAAAAAGATGATCCCAGAGTTTATGACGGAAATCTTCCACATTTTTTAAATGGGGGTTTAAAAACCCCATCAATTCAATAACAGCCTGGGCATTTCTTTGCCGGCGTTCCGGGTCTTCGATAGTCATAATATGCTCCACCATCTTCTGCACATGGCGGCCGTATTCCCGCATCGTCAGATGGTTTCTAGTCGTATTATACTCCATGTTTTCTAAATCCATTGTAACAAATGTAGGGAAGAGTTGCTGAGTTTACAACTTCGCCGGGTTAAAGTAAAAAAACGTAGCCTTATTTAAGGCCACGTTTATGCTATTTTAAAGGTGTTTGGAAGGGAAAAGAAAGGGGCCCCGAACCAAGGCCCCTTTTACAAGCCACCATCCTCTTCCACCTAAGAGGTCATTTAATGAAAAGTTGATTGACACGGGACAAGCGGCTCGTTACGTCTGTAAGCCTTAACCAATAAGTTCCTTGCTGTAAAGTACCTAGTTGATGATAGGATAAACCTGTAACCACCAGTTCTTTCTGCATCAGTTTTTGTCCTTGTGTATTATAAACTTCAACTAATTTTTTTCCGCTTTCATTATTATCAAATTTGATACCAATAATGCCAGTTGATGGATTAGGATATATATCAAAACCAGTATAAACAGAATTTTTTAAATCAATAGTTCTTATATCACTAAAACGGGAATAGCCGTTTGTATAAACCTGCCTGATTCTAAAAAAATGAACACCGGTATACGATGAGGATGCTGTATAAATAAATTTATAAACATTACTGTTTTCCGACATGTTTTTTGCTACTTGCCCAACATTGAAAAAATTACGACCATCTTTGCTTAACTCCACTTCATATCTATAGTTAGTTTCCAGATCATCAAAAGCATTCCATTTTAGCTCCGCTGTATTATCTGATATTTTTGTGACAAAGAAATTGCGAATACTTAATGGAAGTGTAACAATAGGGCAGGTACAATATTCAAAATGAAAGTTTA
>LNFJ01000179.1 GCA_001464625.1 Bacteroidia bacterium Ga0077558
GGCTGGTTGAGTCGTACTGTGCAGGTACAGGATATTGCTGAAAAAATGGAACAGGTATGGCAAGATCGGAGCCGCTGGCATGTAATGGGCCAGGCTGCCCAACAGCATATTGAAGAAAATTATAACCAGGATACCATATTTGCCCGGTTGCTAAAATTGTTTATGGAAGATACGCAAGCATGAACCCGGCATTTGATATAAGCATTGTTATTTCGTCATACAATAGAGAAGATAAAGTTTTTAAAACAATAGATTCTCTTTTCAAAAGTGATCTTACTGTTTTCTCTGCCATTGAGCTCATCATTATTGATGATGGTTCGCCAAGGCCAGTTGAAAATGTACTGAATAGTGTTGGTGATAAACCTGCTTGTATCAACCTGCGTTTATTACAACAAAAAAATGCAGGTATCGGTGCTACCCGCAACCGGGGCTACCGGGAAGCAAGATCACCGATAGTATTGTTTATAGACGATGATATAATATTATATGAAGACACGGTTAAAAAAATATTTCTTGCACAACAAGAAAATATTGGCCCGGTAATTTTCGGCAGTTATCCTTTTATTACACACCAATCTCCGGCGTTGGAAAAGTTTGCGCAGCATTTGTATGGTTATAATGATATCACCAAAGAGCCGTCCTATCAGCAAGTAGAAGGTATTACCAGCGGATTATTATGTGTGAACAAAGCGAAACTACACCTGCCTGATTATTTTTACCGGGATGATCTGACAGTGCCAGCCGCAGAAGAACATGAAGTGATTGCCCGTTTTTACCGGGAGAATATTCCAATTTTTCATGCCCGGCATATAGTGGCTATTCATAATCATCATTTAAAGTTGGACTGGCTTATTATACAACAGTATAAGTATGGATTAGGAACGGCTGAAGCATTTATTAAATATCCCTCTATAGCGGAGATGGCAAAATATGCGGAATTGAAACGAACAATGGATACTACTTCTACCGGCGGATGGAGGGGAGTTATAAAAAACGTTGCCGCATCATTGCCCGGCAGAAAACTTTTATTGCTGTATGCAAGGCTTGCAGATAAACTATTGCGCAACCGAAATCATAATTTCGTCTTTGGCCTATTAACAAGTGCTTATTACCGGGCCGGTTATCGGGACGGTCTAAAAAAATTTGGCATCGAAAATTCACCTAACTAATGGACAATTCTAATTTGATTTTATCTTTAACCGGTCATACTGACTTCCGGTTAAGATCAATTGGCAAACAGGATATTGAAAACCTGCGTACCTGGAAAAATGATAATAAAACTTCGTTCTTTCTAAACCAGGACATCACCCCGGAACAACAAGAGAAATGGTATGGCAATTTTGTTAACCGGCAGAACGACTATATGTTTGTGGTTGAACAAAAAACAGCGGGAGAGTGGGAAAAGATTGGCTGTATGGGTTTTCGCAAACTGGAAGAGGAGGGATGTATTGATGCCTATAATATTATTCGCTCCCGGAAGATAGAACCTGCCTCCTTTACAATGAGTGATGTATTTAGAACCATGTTGGCGTATGCCGCATCTGTTTTTCCTGATCTGCCAATTCGTTGCAAAGTGTTATCAAAAAATCCGGCGGTAGAATGGTATAAAAAAAATAGCTTTTCAATTGTAGCTCCGGTAGATGATTATTATTTAATGGAATTAGCAAAAGAGACTATAAAGAATCTTGATTGGTCAATTAAAAAAACAATATGATAACTGTATTTGGTTCAAAAGTAGGCAAAGAAGAAATTGCCAATGTATCTGCTGTGCTGGAAAGTCAGTGGATGGGCTTTGGAAAAAAAGTAACAGAGTTTGAAGAAGGTTTTGCAAAGCGACTCGGCCTGCAAAACTTTGCGATGGTGGATAGCGGTTCCAATGCATTATTCCTGGCGGTTACACTTTTAAAATTGCCCCCCAATTCTGAAATAATTGTTCCGGCATTTACCTGGGTTTCTTGTGCACAAGCTATCCTGATGGCCGGTCACAAACCAGTATTCTGTGATGTCGAATTGGATACATTGAATGTTAGTCGTGCAACGATCGAACCTTGCATAACAAAAAATACAGGAGCAATAATGGTAGTTCATTTTGCCGGCAAGCCGGTAGATATGGATCCGATTTTAGAACTCGGTCTGCCGGTGATAGAAGATGCAGCCCATGCTGTGGACTCCTATTATAAAGGCAAAGCTTGTGGAAGCATTGGAGATGTAGGTATTTACAGTTTCGATGCTGTAAAGAATTTAACGACTGGGGAAGGCGGTGGTATTACCACCCGTAACAAGGAGTTGATCGACAGGGCGAAAATTCTGCGTTATTGCGGTATCGGTAAATCAGGTTTTGAAGCTGCCGCAGCAACCGCCAGTCAAAAAAATCGCTGGTGGGAATACAATATCACCGAACCTTTTATTAAAATGCTTCCTACCAATATTGCCGCAGCTATTGGACTAGCGCAGCTGGAAAAAATTGACGACCTGCAAGCCTGGAGAAAGAAGATCTGGGATATTTATCAAACAGAATTCCGTGATGTATCCTGGATTGAAACCCCTCCTGATCCGGAAGAATATGAAAAACATTCATACTTTACCTATGTTATCCGTGTTCCTAACCGCGACAAATTGGCCCGCTATCTTTTTGATGCCGGCATATATACTACGCTACGATATCATCCACTGCATATGAATGCGCTGTATGAGAGTAAGGCAACGCTAAAAAATTCCGAAATACTAAATGAAGATTCATTAAGTATTCCTCTTCATCCAAACCTGACATTGGAGCAGGTAACACTAATTGTTGACACAATTAAAAAATTCGAGCATTGATTGCCAGCGAGGAATATCAAAAAATACAATCATGAATATCAGAACTGCTACGCATAAAAAATATATCACTAAAAATGAAGACGGTCAGGCTAATGGGTTCCTGGTGCCGCTTTACAATATCCATGAGAATTTTTTCCAGCCTGGAAAAGAACCTCAGCAAGTGTACATGACCACCATCTTACCCGGATTGGTAAAAGGACCTCACCTTCATTTTATTCGTACCGGGTTCTTTACTTGTATAAAAGGAAATGTGCGGATCGTCTTAAAAGTAGGGAATGAGTACCAGGTATTCTTTAGTGGAGAAGATCATGAGTACACTTCTATTGAAGTGCCAACAGGAGTTCCGGCAGCAGTTCAGTGTTTAGGAAATGAAGAAGCCTATATGTTGAATATGCCCAACCCTGCCTGGACACCAGAGATGAATGATGAGCATAGCGCTGATTTTAGCGATTTTGATTTTGATAATAAATAGAAGCAGCCTATTTGTAGAATCTAAATTATTCTGATATATACCCAACATTAAGTTCAATAGTTAATGTCCCCTCAAGAGAATAGAAAAGTGTCGATATGTATGATCACATACAATCACCAGGAATATATTGGCCAGGCACTGGATAGTATACTGAATCAAAAAACTACATTTCCGTTCGAGATCGTTATTGGTGATGATAACAGCAAGGATGATACACAGAAAATTTGCCTGTCGTATGCTGCAAAATTTCCTGGAAAAGTCAAATACTATCGTCGGGAAAAGAATATGGGAATGATGCCAAATATGATCGATATTCTCAGCAAATGCGATGGAAAATACATCGCTTTATGTGAAGGAGACGATTACTGGACTGATGAGAACAAGCTTCAAACCCAAGCTAATTTTTTGGATGACCATCCAGATGCTTCGTTGTGCTGTCATAATCATTTTGTTCTTACCAATGATCAATTGATTCCTGCAAATAAGGATGCTGCACAAAAGCTGAGTTTCTTAACCACAGAAGATTATTTGCTTGATCCTTTTTTTCATACGTCAAGTTATTTCTTCAGAAATTCGGCACAACCGAACGTTTACCCGGAATGGTATAATAATGTATTGGCCGGGGATCATTTTTTGGTTTTGTTTTTATCGATGCAAGGAAAAATCGGATACATTGATAAGAAGATGTCAGTTTTCCGTAATCATGGAAAGAGTGTGTCATTTACAAGAGCTGCGTTGGATATAAAGCAAAATTTTGTTTATCACCTGGAAAAATTCGATCAGTATTCAAACGAAAAGTTTCAACAGACAATCCATAGGGTCATTCAAAAATGGAATGTGCTGTATAAGGTGTATGAGCCAGTGGGATATTTTAAGAAATTAGGCTACCTGTTTGGTAAAACCAGGTTTTACGTGCAAAACTTTAAAGCGGTTGGTGGATTGAAATTATTAATTAAGTACCTGGTGCCGGCTAGTATTTTGCGGCAGATAAGAGGTTAATATGATGGAACAAAAAAATCGGCGCAAGGTAGTCTATATCATATCTCATATTGATAAAGCTATCGGGTTTGAATGGATAACGGAGAATCTGGATAAGTCAAAATTTGAATTATCGTTTATTTTATTGAACGATAAGCCATCTTATTTAGCCAACTACCTGCGGCAAAATAACATTCCTTTTCATGAGCTTCATCTTTCTGGCAAGTGGAGCATGCCTGCTGCTTTGTTGAAAGTGATCGGTGTTTTACGAAAAATAAAACCCGATGTAATTCATACACATATGTATGGGGCTGACATAATAGGTCAGTTAGCAGGCAAAATTCTCCGTATAAAAACAAGAGTATATACCCGGCACAGTTCCAATGAAAACAGGAAGTATCATAAGAAAAGTAAGATTGATAAGTTCGTTAATTCAATGGCTACCCATATACTTGCCATCAGCGAGAATGTAAAAAATATTCTGATTACAGAAGAGGGAGTGGCTTCCCAAAAGATCAGGTTGATCCATCATGGCTTTGATCTTGAAAGATTTACCGGAGTGCCACAGCAGGAAGTAGAAAATTTGCGGGCAAAATATAACCCGGCACATAAAAAACCGGTGATTGGGGTAGTAGCGAGATATTCTCATTGGAAAGGCATTCAATACACCATCGAAGCTTTCAAAAAAGTGCTGCAGGATTATCCTGACGCACTATTATTGCTTGCCAATGCAAAAAAGGGCGACTATAAAGACGAATTGGCAAAGCTTTTATCAGCACTTCCGGCCAATAGTTTTTATGAAATTGAATTTGAGCAAAATTCATTCGCCTTGTTTCAACTCTTTGATGTATATGTACATATTCCAATTGACGAGGAGCTGGAAGCGTTCGGTCAAACATATGTTGAGGCTTTGGCGGCAGGAGTACCATCTGTATTTACCAACTCTGGTGTCGCCAGGGAATTTATCAGGCATGAAAAAAATGCATTGGTAGTCGATTTTCAAAACTCCGAACAGGTGTATCACTCGATTTTGAAATTACTGAGCAATTCAGGCCTGCGGGAAATATTGACCAGGAATGGCCGGGCAGACGTTCAGGAAATGTTCTCTTTAAAAAAGATGATCGGAAACCTCGAAAATCTTTATATGGAACAAGCATCTTAATTTATCCATGCAATAGCTTAAAATAACACAGGTAATAATTTAGTCCATTGCATAAATACTAACAATAAATTTTTTTACGATAACATTTTAATTAAATAACAAACATGAAAATTCTCGCTATCTATCCCTACATTCATCTTTCATCTGCCGCATTATTAATTGACGGTGAAATTGTAGCTGCATCACCTGAAGAAAGATTTGACCGGCAAAAGATGAGCACTAGTTTTCCAAGTAAATCTGCCGAGTGGTGTTTGAAAAGCCAGGGTTTGAAATGGGAAGATCTGGATATGATTGTAGTGCCGTGGAACCCGATGCGTAATGTTAATCATGCTTCAAAAAGATGGGTATCAGAAATGAACTGGCGGGGCCAACTGCTTTCACATGTACCTATCCAGGTTATGAGAGCTATTGATGGACCTATGGAAAATGAAATGGAAATTCGGTGGGGTAAAACAAGAATCATTTATATGAATCACCATGAATGCCATGCAGCCAATGGTTTTTATCTATCTCCATTTGAGGAAGCAGATATTCTAACTATTGATGGACACGGGGAAGATGAAACTTGTTTCTTTGGTTCAGGAAAAGGAAGTCTTATTACCCAGCGCAGTAATGTCATCTATCCCCATTCAGTTGGTTTATTCTACGGAGTGTTTACAGACTTTCTTGGTTTTACACCTGATGTGGATGAGTGGAAAGTAATGGCCATCTCCTCTTATTCACAAGAGAAAAATGAATACGATGAAAAAATAAGAAGTCTTATTAACCTAACGGATAAAGGATTTGAGTTAGACCTGACCTATTTCGATTACTTCTCCTTTGATCGTCGCCCTCACTTCTATCATCAAAAACTAATTGATCTTATTGGTGAACCAAGAAAAAAGAATGACCCGATCACCAGCCGTCACCAGGCTATTGCGGGAGCTATGCAAAGAGTATTTGTAGAAACGGTAACTCACTTGTTGAAATTATCTGAGAAACACGGAACCAAGAGCGGTAATATAGTAATCTCCGGAGGGGCAGCCATGAACTCTGTATTTAATGGCCTTCTTGATAACATGGATATTTATAAAAATAGCAGCATTTCCAGTTGTCCTGATGATTCGGGAGTTGCTATCGGTGCTGCATTATTGGCATGGCACCGCTATAGTAACAAACCAAGAAAAATACAGGAGCAAACGCATAATTTTTGGGGACCCTCTTACTCTGATGATGAAATAAGAGATACACTACAAAAGTTTAAGATCCCTTACGAAGAGCCGGCTAATCTTACTGAACAAATAGCAAAAGAAATAGCAGATGGTAAATTGGTGGGTTGGTTCCAGGGGGCAATGGAGTTTGGTCACCGGGCATTAGGTAATCGTTCTATTCTTGCTGATCCACGAAAAGAAAGTACCAAAGATGTAGTAAACGCAGCGGTAAAATACCGTGAATCTTTCCGCCCATTTGCACCAGCCGTATTAGAAGAAAGGGCCGAAGAAATTTTTGAGCTTCGCCCGGGCAGAAAAGTGAGATTTATGGAACGGGTAGTTCCAATCAGGCCTGAATGGACCGGTAAACTCGGAGCTGTAAACCATGTAGATGGAACAGGAAGGGCGCAAACAGTGGAGCGAAATTTAAATCCCCGTTACTATGATTTGATTAAAGCGTTTGGAGAAATTACTGGAGTGCCTGTTTTATTAAATACTTCTTTTAATTTGAATGGTGAGCCAATTGTAATGACTCCCGAACATGCAGTCCGTACTTTTTTCTCTTGCGGCCTGGATATGCTGGTAATTGGAGCATGCGTTGTTCGTAAGAATAAACGCTGATGCAACAATTGAACAAACACAGGTATCGTAATTCTACGTTTTTAAACAGGGTTATACTACGCAATTTTTAAAGTTTAAGGTTTAGATAGATGTTGATTGAAGTATTAAAAGGTAGCTTAGCATTGTTATACAATACCTGAAGAACCTATTTGACCAATATCTATGAAGAAATTGTTTTTTGCCTTACAGTTACCGCTGTTCGTTGCATTTAATTTTTTTGTTTTTACAGCAGTGCTGGATATAACCACTGAGGAGTCGTCTGCGTATAGTAGTAACGCTTCAATACCAAAATATAATGGCAAAGAAGACTTCGATCCATCTTTACTTCGGATCAATTCTTTCCAAAAATTTGAAGATTATTGTGACAGTGTTTATGCCGTAGAAAGTGCTACGAAAGAAAACATCTATTTTGAGGAAAGCTATCCCGAAATAGTCGTTTCAGCAGTAAGGAAAAGATTCTATCATGGTTATTCCAGATTCTCAGTAAACAACAACCTTCCTGCCCTTTTATTTGAGCCTTTTACAGGAAAAGATCTAAGTGCTATTGTACTACCCGATGATATTTTAAAATACCCTTATGGTGCCTGTAGTCAACAGTCAATTGTAGTAATGGATTTGTTACGGAAAAAAGGGTTTACAACAAGAGTAGTAGGTTTTAACGGCAATTCAACAGGGCATTTTGGATTTGAGACTTTTTATAATGGCACCTGGCATTTCTTTGATCCTAATATGGAGCCTGATCAAAACGTTTTGAAAAAATATAATCAGCCTGGCATAGCATTTTTGGCAAGTAATCCGGCAATTCTAACAGCGGCTTATAAAAATATACCAGCAGAAGTAGCAATGGATATTTTTACTACGTATAAATATAGAAAGGCCAATGCTACTGTTGCGCCATGGGCTACCATTTATCAAAAAGTAACTAAGTTTTTATCATACACATTATGGATATTTTTCTTAATGGCCTTTATTTGGACCAGAAGAAAATATCGTCGCTTAAGCAGCATACAACATGTGCGGAATAGCAGGATTCATATCCCCCAATTACAAACAGCAGCATCTCCAGCGTATAACGTCGGCTATTAGTCATAGAGGCCCGGATGCAGAAGGCTTCTTTTTTGATGAAACCGACCAAATAGGGTTAGGCCATAGAAGGTTGAGTATTATCGATCTTTCTGCAGCCGCTAACCAACCATTCTATTCGCATAATGGCCGGTATATTATGATATTTAATGGCGAGGTATTTAATTATAAAGAGTTAGCTGTTAAGTATAATATACAAACCCGTACCACTTCTGATTCTGAAGTTATTTTGGAAGCCTTTGCTAAAGTCGGTATTGCATGTGTCAATGATTTTAATGGCATGTTCTCGCTTGCTATTTGGGATAAGGAAGATAAGAAGCTTTTTATTATACGGGATAGATTTGGAGTAAAGCCGTTAGTATATTACCACAAAGACAGTGACTTTGCTTTTGCATCTGAGCTAAAAGCTTTATTGCAATTGCCAATAGAGAAAAAAATTAATATGGCTGCTTTGCAGGATTATTTTTTCCTGGAGTATGTGCCAAACTCCCATTCAATACTTGAAGGGTTTCAGAAACTTCCAAACGGACATTATTTAATTGCTGAAAAAGGAAAAATTGAAGTAAAGTCATACTATAAATTCACGGAGAAAATAATTGCCCGTCCACTGGCACCAAGAAATGAAAACGATGTACTGGATGAGTTTGAAGAGTTATTAGCTTCTTCTGTAAAGTACCGGCAAATAAGTGATGTGCCTATCGGTGCATTTTTAAGTGGTGGAACGGATTCTTCATTGATTTGCGCATTGTTCCAAAAACAAAATGCAAATCCCGTAAATACTTTTACCATTGGCTTTGATGTAAAAGGATTTGATGAATCGGGCTATGCATCGCAAGTAGCAAAAATTCTTAAAACCAATCATAGTGAAACACATCTTTCGGATAAGAGTTCCATTGCTATTGTAGATAAGATCGTTGATTTTTATGACGAACCTTTTGCAGCACCCTCTACTATTCCTAGCTATCTTGTGTGTAACGTTGCCCGTAAGAATGTTACGGTGGCAATGAGCGGCGATGGTGGCGATGAATTGTTTATGGGGTACGGGTATTATGATGTGTACCGGAAAGTAAAAACTTTATACAGGATGGATTTGGGCATAGGCCGCCACCTTATTCATTCATTATTTAAAATGCGTGGCCCCCGCTATGAAAGAGCTTCACGACTTTTTAATCTTCCGTCTAAAGATTTGTTTGCACATTTATGGTCAGAGCAGCAATATATGTTTTCTGAAAAAGAGATTGGTTCGTTGTTAAATCTATCTTCCACTGATTTGTCCATAAAAGATAATTGGCGCAAGATTGAAGGAATGAATCTTTCTGATTTTGAAAAGATTTCTTTGTTTGATATTGATCAATATCTTACCCATAACTTATTGTATAAAATGGATGCGGCTTCCATGGCCAATAGCCTCGAAGTTCGAAATCCATATCTCGATTACAGGGTGATGGAGTTTTGCTACAATCTTCCGCAGGAGTTTAAGATCAAAAATGGTACACCTAAATATTTGATGAAGAAATTACTGCAACGTTATTTGCCGGATGAATTGGTGTATCGGCGTAAGTGGGGCTTTCCGGCTCCTATTGGTAATTGGCTAACCAGGGAATTATCGTACATGATCGATAAATGGCTTGATCCGCAACGTATCAAATCACAAGGGCTTTTTAATGAAAAGCAGGTGGCTCACTATGTTACAGCTTTTCGCAATGGAAAGAATTTTCACGACAAACGAATCTGGTCATTGATATTCTTCCAAATGTGGCATTATAAATATATGGAAGGCCATGTTGATTAGGAATTTTCTTTTTCACCGGGTAACTAATGAGGTGGATGCTATGTGGCCACCGATGAAGCCGGAACTGTTTTCAAGAATTTTACAATACCTCGGTAAAAACTATACTGTTGTTGCACTCGAACATTTTTTAGAAAATCCTGCTTCATTTAAAACTAAAAAACAACTTGCGACGATTTCTTTTGATGATGGCTATAAGGACAATATAGAAATTGCGGCGCCAATTTTAAAGAAGTACAATTGTCCCGCATCTTTTTATATCGTAACAGACTGTATTGATAAAAATATCCCAACCTGGACTTATCTGGTAGATAGAGT
>LNFJ01000180.1 GCA_001464625.1 Bacteroidia bacterium Ga0077558
GTAGAAAAAAATGATGTTGCTGTTTTCTCTTCCAATTATAATTTATATGGCGATTTGAGCTGGCGGGTGATGGAAACATTGCGGATAATGCTTGGCAAAAAGAATGTGGAAGTGTATTCGGTAGATGAAGCCTTTTTAGATCTGAGTATTTTTTCGAAAAATGAACTGAAAAAAATTGCCAAAGAAATAAAAGATACTGTTGAATTATGGACAGGTATTAAAGTGTCAGTTGGTGTTGCCCCAACAAAAGTGCTGGCCAAAGTAGCTAATCGTCTATCAAAAAAACAGATATCCAAATACAATGGCGTAATGGTATTAGCAAATGGAGAAGAAATTAATGCTGCACTAAAACAAACAGCAATTGATGATGTATGGGGCGTTGGCAGACAATATGCAAAAAAATTAAAAGAGAATTTTTGCATTTATGATGCGCTGCAATTAAGTAAGATGAGTGAAGAATTTGGGAAAATACATCTCGGTGGCGTTGTAGGCAGTCGCTTGCTTCGGGAGCTAAAAGGTGTTACCTCAAAAGACATGGAAGAAGAGCTGGTGAGTAAAAAAATGATTGCCACCACAAGAATGTTTGGTAGCCCTGTTGGAGATATTGATTTAATAAAAGAAGCGGTTGCAACCTATACAGCAAGAGCAGCGGAAAAGCTGAGGCGACAGCGCAGTGCGGCAAGAGTTATTAGTGTATTTGTTGTTGCAAAAGGAGAAGACCATAATGTAGATTTTAGAGGTGCTACTCATGGTGATTCTGTTACATTACCCACTGCTACTTCCTATACTAATGAATTAATAAAACCAGCTGTTGCATTAGTAGATAAGCTCTTTAAAAACGGAACTTCTTATAAAAAAGCCGGTGTAATGCTGAGCGGTATTGTTCCGGATAATTCGATACAAGGCAATTTGTTTTTATCAGAAACAAAAAACTGCGAACGCAAGCTGATGGATATGATCGACAATGTAAATTTCAGCCAGCGGGATGATGTGTTGAAATTTGCTGCAGTCGGCACCACCAGAAACTGGAAAATGCAACGGAATTTTATCAGCGACCGTTATACAACACGATGGGATGAATTATTTGAAGTGAGTTAATCAAACAATCCCTTTTGTTTTGCTTTATCGTCCGGGTCAATAAACGTTGGTTTTTTTAGATTCACTCCACATACCGCATTCATCTTATCAATCAAATAAACGGTTAACTCCGGCGAGGTAGCTTCATCATGCATATGCATAAAAAAATAAAGCTCTTCCATTCCTGTATCTAACCACTGCTTCATTCTTTCTATCCATGCATCAATTCTTGCATAATCGGAAGAATGCAAACTGTTTCCAACATAACGTATAAAAGTTTTTGGAATCGTCAGGTGCATATGAGCACAATCTCTTCTTCCGGCAGAATCGGTAATTACTGCACCTATATTATTAGTTTTTAGAAAGTCGAACATTTCTTCCCTGATGTTTTCTTTCGCAAACCAGTCAGGATGGCGAACTTCCAAAAAGAATTGTAAATCGGTAGGTAGTGATTTCAAATAAGTAAACAACTCTTCTTTTCGCTTAGGAGAAAAACTGTCACTTACCTGCACGAAGATGGGTCCAAGATGTTCTTTAAAAGCTACAATACCCCGGAAAAATTCACTGGTTATAAACTCTTTTCCTGCTAAACTTCCACGATGTGTAACACCCTGGTACATTTTTGGACAGAATTTAAAATCCATTCCCTTGGCTTTATCAGCCCACTTAGCTATTCCTGCTTCGCCCCAAATTCTGTAATGTGTAGCATTTAACTCAATAGAGTTGTAATGTTGAACATAGTGTTGCAAAAAATCTTTCTCTTTTGTTTTGAGAGGATAGATTTTCCCTACCCATTCAGGCCTGCCCCATTTGGCACAGCCGATATACACTTTAGCATTTTTTGCTGGCCTATCTTTTAATACTGCTTTATTAGAAGCTGGTTCTTTTGGCAAAGAGAAATCAATACGGTCTAATTCACTTGCTGATACCCGTCCAAATTCCATAGTAACTCAATTTATATGCACAATAAAATTAGGAGGAAATTTCTGTACCTTTCACATAACACATTTTATTATGCGATTAGTTGTTGCTTTCCTCTTTTTATCGATTACTTCTTTTGCACAACAGCGTCCAAATATTCTTTACATCATGAGCGACGATCATGATAATGATGCAATCAGTGCTTATAATAAGCAATTTATTAAAACGCCTAATATAGATAGAATTGCAAAAGAAGGAGCGAAATTCAATAAAGCTTTTGTTGGCAATTCAATTTGCTCCCCCGCAAGAGCTACTTTACTTACCGGCCAACACTCCCATAAAAATGGAGTAAAAAATAACTTTATACGATTTGATTCTTCCAAAACAACAATTGCACATTTGCTCGGGCAAGCTGGCTATCAAACGGCATTAATTGGAAAATGGCATTTGCATTCTTATCCCAAAGGATTTGATTACTGGAGAATATTACCCGGCATGGGTCAGTATTTTGATACAAGGATGATCACCATGAATGGTGATACAATTGTTGAAAAAGGCTATTCGGCCAATGCACTTACAAACGATGCCATTAACTGGCTCAATAGCCGGGACAAGAATAAACCCTTTGCACTTTTCTTTCATCACAAAGCACCACATAGAAATTTTGTTCCGGCATTAAAATACCTGGAAGAATTTCATACCAAAAAATTTCCTCAGCCTGCAACATTATTTACAGACACTACGGGTCGTGGCAGTGCATGGAAAAAACAAACCATGAGTATTCTATTAGATATGCGTTTATGTGGAGATTTGAAAGTTGATCCGAAATACATACTGGATATTCCCGAATTGAAACCTGATGCCAATGACATTGCCACCTACAATGCAATTATGAGAAGAATGCCAGAAGGAGAACGAAAAAGATTTGAAGAAATATATGCGGAAAGAGGACAAGTACTCCGTGATAAAAAACCATCGGGAAAAGAATTACTAAAGTATAAATATCAATGGTATATGCAGGATTACCTGGCTTGCATTGCTTCTATTGATGAGAGTGTTGGAGAAGTGTTACAATATCTTGATGATAATAAGCTGGCAAGCAACACGGCTGTTATTTATACGAGTGACCAAGGTTTTTATCTTGGTGAAAATGGTTGGTTTGATAAACGTTTCGCTTATGATGTTTCAATGGGCACCCCATTATTAATGAAATGGCCGGGACAAATTAAACCGGGAACTGTAACAAATACGATGGTGCAAAACATAGACTATGCTCCAACGATTCTTGATATTGCCGGGGGCCCAGCCCCCGACTGGATGCATGGAATAAGTTTTAAAACCATTGCAACCGGAAAACAAAAAACATTACCAAGAAAATATCTCTACTACCATTATTACGAATACAGTAAAGATCATACAGTATTACCGCATCTTGCAATAAGAAGCGACCGATACAAGCTTATTTATTTTTATGAAGTAAATGAATGGGAATTATATGATTTGCAAAAAGACCCTGCGGAACAAAAGAACCTGATTAACATCGCTTCACAACAAGCTACCATCAAGCTATTAAAAAATGAATTGAACAAACTACGAGAACAGTATGATGATCATGAAAAGGCAGGTGAGTTAAATTAACATCACTGATATTTTTTACTAAGCTGGTGCAACACTTTCAACTGCTCATTATTCAAGCCTTTGGTTGTATCCTGTAGCCAATGACGCTTAAATCCAACAATGGCGGCAGTAGTGTCTTTAATATCAAAACCAACAACCCTTAATGCCTGCAAATGATTAAAGCCAACGGGCAGTGTAACGTTCGTTGCATCATCATACCAATGACCAAACCCTTTTTCGGCTAACGATTTCCAGTTGAAACGCCAGTTAGGATCATTCTTTCTTGTGGGTGCAATATCACCATGACCAATAAAGTTTGAAGTAGGAATGCTGTATGCTTTCTTTAATCTATCCAATAGTATCACAAGACTTTTCATTTGCGCCTCTGCAAAAGGTTCAAAACCGTTATTATCCAATTCGATACCAATGCTTGATGAATTCAGATCAGTTGTATTTCCCCATTTACTTACTCCAGCATGATGGGCTCTTAGTAAATCATTTAGCATATGGTGAACTGTCCCATCTTCGCAAATAACATAATGTGCACTTACCTGTGTGCGGGGCAACGTAAATGTTTTTAATGTTTGCTCGCAGCTATTTTGTGCGGTATGATGTATGATCACAAAATTGGGCCGGCGCATAGATAAGTTTGTAGTACCTACCCACTCTTCTGCATAGGGCAATCCAGCAGAATCTTTTATTGGATATTCTTTCAATAAAGCCGCATACCCCTCAATTTGCTTCTTATATGATTTATTAGTGGCTGCGTATTTTCCTTGCGAGCAACCGTAAATAATTGTAGCCAATGCAAAAGCACTGAACACAATAAAAAGATTCTTCATGTATCAATAATTGATGAAATGCTAAAGTAGTAAAGAATTTTGCTTAACGGCTTTTCGGCTTGCCTTTGTAAAATTTTCGTTGCGGGTTTCTGTTGCCTCCTGTACGGTGGCGAGGGTTGTACTGTGGTGCCGCACCAAATTCTGCCGGTACAGGTGCTTTTTCCACTTCTTTCTCCAGCAATTGCTCAATAGCTGCAAATTTATTTTGCTCTTTTTCTCCAATCAAAGTAAACGCTGCGCCATCTGCTTCTGCTCTTGCTGTACGTCCAATACGAT
The DNA here is from genome assembly GCA_001464625.1 of Bacteroidia bacterium Ga0077558. Classification (GTDB taxonomy): domain Bacteria; phylum Bacteroidota; class Bacteroidia; order Chitinophagales; family Chitinophagaceae; genus JJ008. The sequence goes on from LNFJ01000180.1 coordinate 4,734, forward strand.
GCACATAATCTTCGCCGTCACCGGGTACATCATAGTTTATTACCAGATCAATCGTATCAATATCTATACCCCGGCTTAAAATATCTGTTGCTACCAGTACTGGAATACGACCGGCTGTAAATGCACTCAATACACTTTCTCTTTCATTCTGCTCCAGGTCGCTATGTATTTCGGCGATTGTAAAGCCCCCGTGTTTTAATTCTCTTGTTAATTGTTTTACCGTTTGCTTTCGGCTGCAAAAAATCAATGCATTTTTATAGGGAGTTTCTTTCAGCAGTTTTTTAATGAGCGGTAATTTCTGCGGCTCATATACTACATAGGCTTTTTGAATGATTTTTTCCGGTGGCTTAGAGATAGCAATATTTATTTCCACCGGCTCATGTAAAATCTTTTTGGCCAACTGCCTGATTTTTTGCGGCATAGTAGCGGAGAACAATAAGTTCTGTCGCTTGGCAGGCAAGGTTTGCAATATTTTATTAATGTCATCCTGGAAACCCATATCCAGCATTCTGTCTGCCTCATCGAGTACTAAATATTGGAGGCCTTTCATATTTACGTAACCCATGTTGAGATGGGCAATCATTCTACCCGGAGTGCAAACAATAATATCAGCCCCCATTTGCAGGGCTTTTTTCTCTGCTACAAAGCTCTGTGCATCGTTGCCTCCATATATAGCTATAGAACTAAGATTCGAAAAATAGGATAACCCTTCCATGTGTTGCGAAATCTGGATGGCTAGTTCCCTTGTAGGAACAAT
>LNFJ01000181.1 GCA_001464625.1 Bacteroidia bacterium Ga0077558
CAATGCCGTTCCATTCTTACTTCCAATGTTTTTATTCCTTGTATTAATAAAAAAGCATCAAATGCGTTGGAGTTGCCACCCAATGTGCGATGTACTTTAGTGATTTTGGTTTTCATCAACTCCACATCTTTCCCTAATAAAATGCCACCGATAGCAGTACCATGTCCATTTAAAAATTTTGTAGTTGAATGAACAACATAATCAACGCCGAATCGAAATGGTTGTTGCAGATAGGGAGTAGCAAACGTATTATCGCTAGCAACAATGATGTTGTGTTGCTTTGCAAGTTTAGCTAGTTCTTCTAAGTCCACACATTGTATAGTTGGGTTGGCCGGTGTTTCTAAATACATCATCTTAATAGCATTATCAGCTTTAAGAATGTCTTCGGCTTTTTGTAGATCCCTTAAGTCGGCAATAATTGCAGTAATACCAAATGCAGGAAGAATTTTTGAAACCAGTTCCTCTGTTCCGCCATACAATGAAAAGTGTGTAATGATTTTATCACCCGGTTTTAGTGTTGCAAGCATCAATGTGGAAATGGCGGCCATTCCTGATGCATGAAGAATTCCTTTTACTTCTATGTCCAATCCAAATGTTTCTAATGCAGCGATCTTCTCTTCTGCTTCTGCCATGGTGGGGTTGCCCCAGCGACTGTATATAAATCCTTCTTCTTTCCCACTAAATCTTCGCATCCCTTGTTCGGCATCATCAAACACATAAGTGCTGCTTGCATAAATAGGAACTAAGTGAGCATAGTTTGGATCTTGCTTATGTCCGGCATGTACTGCCACCGAACTCCAGCCGGTTAGTGCCCGCCCGGATGAGTTTTTATCATCACTATTCACGGATGAGCCGGTCGGACGGGGAAAACTTTTATCCATATTGAAAAGTTGGAATGGGAAATTTGATAACTGAACAATTCAAAAATAACTGATTAAATCCTTTTAACCACCACCATGAAGGAACTCCTGAAACAGTATGCTGCTTATAATGTTTGGGCAAGCCAGCGTATAATTGATCTGATGCTTACACTATCGGAAGACAAACATTTGCAAGAAGTGCCAAGCAGCTTTAAAAGTTTATTAAGAACAGTATTGCATATGCTGGATGCGGAAAGTATCTGGTGGCAACGGATGAAATTGCAGGAAAGAATAGTTGTTCCCAGCGAAGGATTTACCGGTAATATGCATGGGAAGAATGGGTGAGTAATGCATCTGAACTTTCTGTAGACCATGTGTTTCAATACCAGAATGCAAAACGGGAGTTTTTCAAAATGCCGATTTATCAAATGCTGCACCATGTTTTTAATCATGGAACTTATCACCGGGGACAATTAATTAATATGCTTCGCCAGTTAGGAATAGAAAAAATTCCGCAAACGGATTTTGCTTTTTGGACAAGGAGTAAAAAATAATTAGCTACCCCATTTCACCAACGTAGCACCCCATGTAAAACCGCCGCCGAAAGCAGCCAATACAATATTGTCACCTTTCTTTAATTGATTTTCCCATTCCCATAGGCATAAAGGAATAGTTGCAGCAGTAGTGTTGCCATACTTTTGAATATTGATCATCACTTTTTCTTTCGATAATCCCATTCTATTTGCCGTAGCATCTATAATGCGCAAGTTGGCCTGGTGAGGAACCAGCCATGCAATATCTTCCCCCGTCAAATTGTTTTTTTCTAATAACTCGGCACTAACATCAGCCATTCCTTTTACAGCGGCTTTAAATACGGGCTGCCCATCTTGAAAAGCAAAATGTTGTTTGGCTGTTACCGTTTCAATACTGGCAGGTCTTAATGAACCTCCAGCCTTCATATGTAGATAAGCTACACCCGACCCATCACTTTTTAACAGGCTATCCTGTATTCCGAATCCGTCATTGTTGGGCTCTAATAATACTGCAGCAGCAGCATCACCAAACAGAACACAGGTGTTACGGTCTGTATAATCAGTAATAGCACTCATTTTATCCGCCCCGCAAACCACTACTTTTTTATAACGGCCACTCTCAATCATTGAGGCACCGAGTGTAAGCGAATATAAAAAACCTGAACAGGCGGCAGATACATCAAAGCCAAAAGCATTTTTAGCACCCACTTTATCGCAGGCAATATTAGCAGTAGCAGGAAAAACCATATCCGGTGTAACGGTTGCTACAATAAGGCAATCAATTTCTTCCGGGCTGATTCCTCTTTTTTCACACAACAGTTTTACAGCCGGTACCACCATATCAGAGGTAGCTAATCCTTCTCCTTTTAAAATTCTTCTTTCAGAAATTCCGGTACGGGTTCTGATCCACTCATCATTCGTATCTACCATCTTTTCTAAATCGAAATTGGTAAGTTTATCTTCCGGAAGAAAGCCACTTACTGCTGTTATTGCAGCGGTTGTTTTTTGAATCATGCTGTATTGTTGTTA
>LNFJ01000182.1 GCA_001464625.1 Bacteroidia bacterium Ga0077558
ATTCCACTATTTTCAGGATAACTAACTGATGGAGAAAAAACATTGAACCTTAGAACTGCTCATATCCTCCGTACACTGGTAGTTGTTACCATTGTGACTGCCATTATTGTGCAAGCCAAATCTGGCTATGCCAATACTGCTATTTCTGATAAGTATTTTCAAACTGATACCAGCCGCTACCCTTTGGCCGATCGTTATGGTGATCCATATTCAAACCCCAATCGCAATACCTTTGATTTAAGAGATACCGGATACTTGAAGCGTACAATTGAGTACGATCCTAAAACAAAGCAGTATTATATTATCGAAAAAATCGGCAATAAATTTTACCGCACCCCGGCCTCCTTCAGCATGGAAGAGTTTTTAAGACTCCAGGGCCGAAAAGATGAGGAAGATTATTTTAAAAAACGGTCTGCTTTGCTGGCCAATATGAATCGCCGCCTGTTCAAACCTAAATTCAAAGTATCAAAAGATTGGTTTAACCGTATTGTTGGTGAAGGTAAAGTTGATATAAAACCTTCGGGCTATGTTGATTTTTTGGCGGGTTACCAGGGACAGAATATTCAAAACCCAACATTACCAGAACGGGCAAGAAGAAATGGCGGCTTCGATTTCAACATGAATTCTCAGTTGCAGGTAGATGCCAATATCGGCGACAAAATAAAATTGCCCATCAACTATAACACTCTGGCGAATTTTAATTTCGAAAATCAATTGAAATTAGATTACCGGGGTAAAGACGATGAAGTATTAAAAATTTTCCAGGCTGGTAATACCAGTTTTGCTTCTAAAGGAACATTAATACCCGGCGCACAGTCATTGTTTGGTCTTAAAACACAATTGCAATTTGGTAAATTATTTATAACAACGGTATTGGCCAATCAGCAATCGCAACGTCAAACATTAGGATTGCAAGGTGGAACGGCAGCGCAAAATTTTATAGTACGTTCAGATGAGTATGATGAGAACCGTCACTTCCTGATGGGACAGTACTTCCGCAATAATTATAATACGGCGATGAGACAATTGCCGGTTGTTAATTCAAGGATTCAAATACAACGGGTAGAAGTATGGGTTACTAACCGCAACGGAACCACCACCGATACAAGAGATATTGTTGGTTTTATGGATTTGGGTGAAAATACCCCTTACCGTAATGATATTTTTACCGGAACGGCAGATGCATTGCCCCGAAACGATGCTAACAACTTGTACTCAACGGTAATCGGAAACCCAAACTACCGCAACTCATCACTGGTGCAGGCACAGCTTACTTCATTAGGCCTTTTACCAGTACAGGATTTTGAAAAAACTTTTGCCCGTAAACTTCAACCATCCGATTATTTTTTTAATTACCAGATAGGTTTTTTATCGCTTAATCAGCCATTGCAACCGGATGAAGTGCTAGGTATCGCTTATCAATATACTTATAATGGAAGAGTGTACCAGGTGGGAGAGTTTTCTCAAGATGTACCACCTGATACAACAGGTACTTCTCAACGGGTATTATTTCTAAAATTATTAAAAGCCACATCACAACGTACCAATCTTCCAATTTGGGATCTGATGATGAAGAACGTTTATTCAGTAGGGTTTGGGCAATTGGAAAGGCAGGATTTTAAATTAGATCTTACCTACGAAGAACCAAGTCTTGGCGAAAAAAGATATTTACCACCAGCAGATGTAAGTGCTCCTTACCAGGGGCAACCAATTATTTCATTAACTAACCTTGACCGGTTAAATAATCAAAATGACCCGCAGCCAGATGGGGTGTTTGATTTTATAGAAGGCTATACCGTTATTTCCCAGCAAAGCCGGATCATCTTCCCGGTGCTGGAGCCTTTTGGCCGTGACCTTGACTACGTATATCCTACACAAGATCTGAGGAATAAGTATCTGTACTATCCTCTTTATGATACTATTAAAGCCATTGCACAAACCTATGCCAACCTTAACCGGTTTAAAATTGTGGGTCGTTCCAAGTCATCCGGTTCATCAGGTGGTGGCAGCGATTATCAAATTGGATATAATGTTCCCCGTGGTTCTGTTACGGTAACTGCCAACGGACAAATATTACAGGAAAATGTAGATTACGAAGTAAACTACGATTTAGGAACACTTCGGGTAACCAACCAGGCCATAATAAATTCTGGAGTACCTGTAACTGTAACCTCGGAGAATAACGGGGCATTTGCCTTACAACAGAAAAATTTTCTGGGCCTGCGACTGGATTATATTGCCAATAAAAAATTGAGTCTCGGTGCTACCGTTGTTCAATTAGGAGAACGACCATTTTTTGCCAAAACGCTGTATGGAGAGGATCCAATTAAGAATAGAATGTATGGTGTGGATATAGATTATAGAAACAATCTTCCACGTCTTACTAAGTGGTTAGATAAGTTGCCATTCTATTCTACTAAAACCATGTCATCAATTACTGCTTATGCAGAAGCTGCTTTCCTGGATCCGGGTCACTCAAAACTAATCGGCAAAGGGGAAGCTGGTCTATCTTATATTGATGATTTTGAAGGCACCCGTGCCAGTATCGATCTTAGGTTTCCGTTACTAAGCTGGTCACTTGCCTCTGTTCCACAAGGGAATGGGTTGTTCTCTGAGTCTGCGTTGAATAATGATTTACAAAGTGGATATAACAGGGCTAAATTGGCCTGGTATCAAATTGAACCCGTATTACAGGATCGCAGAAGTTCGAACAACCCGCTGCAAAACGATTTGGCAGAGTTGTCAAAACCAGAAACAAGACTTGTATTACAGCGAGAGATATTTCCAAAGCGTAACCCGCAGTTTGGTGAAGGGTTACTTACCACTTTTGATTTGGCTTTTTATCCAAAAGATAGAGGTCCTTACAATTTTGAAACAAGATCTACAAGAGTAAATGCAAATGGAAGATTAACGAATCCTCGTCAATCATGGGGCGGCTTGATGCGAAATATAGATCAGACAGATTTTGAAACTGGTAATATTGAGTATATAGAATTTTGGCTACAAGATCCTTTTATACGAAACACAGCAAACCCCAATGGCGGTAAATTATATTTTAACCTGGGTAATATTTCTGAGGATGTATTAAAAGATGGTAAGCGGCAGTACGAGAATGGATTGCCAACACCAACAAACAATGCGCCGGTAGATAATAGCACTGTATGGGGCAAAGTGCCAGCTAACCCTTTACAGGTTACCAATGCATTTAATATTGATCCAAACGACAGGCAGTTTCAGGATGTAGGCTTTGATGGATTGCAGGACGAAGAAGAGCAAACAAAATTTGCACCCTACTTAAGTAGTTTACAAACAAACTTTGGTACAGGTTCGCTCATTTATCAGCGGGCATTATCAGATCCATCAGCAGATAACTTTAAACCCTATCGGGATCCTTCATTTGATCAATCACCCGCCACCGGTATTTTACAGCGGTATAAAAATATTAATAACCCACACGGTAACTCCCCAATCGCCACAGATAATTCGCAATTTGTAAATGCCTTTACACAATATCCGGATGCTGAAGAATTAAATCGGGATAATACTATGAATGAAGTGGAAGAATACTTCGAATATGAAGTGGACATTCTTCCAAATATGATTGCAGGGTCAAATTTTATTACTGATGTACGGACACCAACTGTAAGATTGGCTGATGGAACAGACCGTGTTGAAAAATGGTATCTCTTCCGTATACCGGTGGATCAGTTTAATCAAAAAATTGGTAA
>LNFJ01000183.1 GCA_001464625.1 Bacteroidia bacterium Ga0077558
TACACTTATGTAAAAAGAAAGGTGGAAGGCGATGTGCTGGTACTGAAGTGTATTGCCAATGAATCAAAGCAGCAGTTAAAAATTACAGCAGATAATCTCGCAAAATCTAATAGCAACCAGGATCAGGAAAATAATAAAAAACAATCTTCCTCGCTGCAGAAAATTTTCAGTGGTGACTTTGATGACAAAAATTATAACTACTGCCTCGCTGCTAGCTATTTTTCCAACAGCATTCTTTCGGGCAGGTACTCGGATGACCTGAAAGAAGCACTGTTACAAACTCCCTACCATCCGCCAAAATCAGCTTAGGTCTTACACTATTTTATAGTTTGCCTTTCCGGCATTCAATTTTTCTTCCATAATTCAGAAATATGCTCAAAAATTTATGCATGGTCTGCATGACCATATGCCTGCTTATATCATGTAAGCAAAAAGGGGATTATAGTTCTTATATTAGTAATCCATTTTTATACTGCAATACGGTAAAACAACTGAACAACGTGGTACTGGAAAATAATTTTCCGCCCATGATTGCCAGTCGTAATTATGTATATGCGAATATTGCTGCTTACGAAGTAGTGGCTTCTTTTGATAACCGCTTTGTTTCATTAGCCGGGCAGATAAAACATTTACCCGCATTCCCTAAAACCGATACAGCTAATGTAAGCTACCAGTTAGCTGCCTTGCTTGCGTTTTGTAAAGTAGGTGAAGCAGTTACTTTTCCGGAAGGGAGTATGCAGACCTATGTTGATAAAATAAAGCATGATGCCGATAGTGCAGGAGTATCTTCTAATGTGATAAATGCATCACAGCGTTTTGCTGATAGTATGTCTGCACATATTATCCGTTGGAGCAAAAAAGATAATTATCTCCAATTAAGAACTGCTCCAAAATTTGCAATTACAACTGATGAAGGCCGCTGGGTACCTACACCGCCAATGTATGCACAAGCTTTAGAACCACATTGGATGGAAATAAGACCAATGGTAATGGATAGTGCTTCTCAATTTAAACCTACGCCACATCCAACTTACTCAATCAGTAATATTAGCAGTGATTTCTACAAGGCCTTACTGGAGGTAAAAGCTATAGGTGACAGTCTTACCGAAGAACAAAAGCATATTGCAGATTTCTGGGACGACAACCCTTTTAAGATGAATGTAAGTGGGCACATTATGTTTGCTACAAAAAAATTCTCGCCTTCAGGCCACTGGATGAATATAGTAGGCATAGGTGCACAAAAAGCCGGAGCAGATTTTTCTACTACCGTGGCAGCTTATGCTCAAACATCTATCGCTTTATTTGATGCATTCATCAGTTGTTGGGATGAAAAATACCGGAGCAATCTGGTGCGGCCGGAATCACTCATCAATAAATATATAGCCAGCGATTGGCAGCCTTATATACAAACGCCGCCTTTCCCATCGCATACCAGCGGACATGCAACTATTTCTGCTGCTGCTGCCGAAACGATGACCAACTGGTTTGGTAACAACTTGTCATTTACAGATACATCATTACTTGAGTTTGGTATAAAAAATAGGCAGATTGAATCATTCCGTTTAGCAGCCAGAGAAGCTGCCATGTCAAGATTATATGGTGGTATTCACTATCGGTTTGATAACGAACATGGAACCGAAGCCGGAGCAAGGCTTGGTGAATTTATTGTTCAACGATTAAAACTTAAAAAATGAAAAAAATTATAAAAAGAATATGTATTGTGCTACTATGGCTTTTATTCTTAAGGCCAGCCATAGCACAAACAGAAATTGATGGGGTGATGATGGAGAAAAATGCCTTTTGTATCGGACCTATGGCCGGTTACAGCAGCTGGAAAAATTATTGGGAAGGCACATTAAAAAGAGACAACCTTAACCTTGGTAAAGTTTCTACCACCATGTATAGTATTATGGGCAACTATGGCATTAGCAACAAGCTTAATGTACTTTTTGGTTTGCCATATATTAAAACAAAAGCATCAGCAGGACAGTTGAAAGGATTAAGAGGAATACAAGACCTTTCTTTCTGGGTAAAATGGAAAGCATATTCTAAAAAAATAGGGCAAGGCCGTATGTCATTATTTGCTATTGGTGGATACTCGTTTCCTGCCTCTGGCTATACTGCCGATTATTTACCTATGTCCATTGGGATGGAAAGTAAAAATCTATCAGTAAGGGCTATGGCAGATTATCAACGGGATAGTTGGTTTGCTACAGTATCCGGTACCTACATCAGAAGAAGTAATGTTGAGATAGATCGCACAGCCTATTACACTACGGAAATGCATTACAGCAATGAAGTGAAAATGCCGGA
>LNFJ01000184.1 GCA_001464625.1 Bacteroidia bacterium Ga0077558
ACAATATCTGCACCATCATCTAATCGGTCGAATTTGATTGTTTTACCAGTTCTGCCATCCATAAAATGCGGGTAGATGCCATGGAAACAATCTGCATTGATTAAAAAATCTGCGATCTGAATTAAGCGGCGCACAGCGGTATCTCTTCCTATCCACCCTCTTTCTACTGCTACTACGGTACTCATGATGCCAAAACCAGTTCCGCCGATTGCACCTGCATCAGGGCCAAATTTTGTTTTGGAAAAATTGGGTTCGTCCCATGCTTCGTTGATGTAGTCCCAATAATGTTCTGCTAGTACGGTATTACTTCTTTCCAATGCCAATCCACTTACCGGATGTGCACCATGCCAGAAAAATCGGAAAGTTTGGCGTTGTACAATTTCCAACAAAGTAGTATCATCAATATTTTTTACAATACCAATCGGGTTAACGTTGTTGGGGTAACCTGATTTGAAATTTGGTTTTTGAGCAATGCTGAAAAAACTACAAACAATCAAAGCCGTAAAAACAAAGAGGTTTTTTTTAAACATGGTATATTATTTCAAATGATTTAAAAGAAGAATGAAGAAAAGATGCTACAACAAAAACTGCCGGAAGAGCAACAGGATAAGCGACTATTTTACTACTTAATCGGAGCATGGCAACTGTTGAGGCAATCATTAGTAATAACCAAATATAGAATTACAAGCAAGGAAGAACTACTACTCTGCACCTCCAAAATGATACTTTTCTACCTAAATATGCTTCCCATTATAAAAGATTTTGGTATGAAAATACCAATTGGTGGCTTTTAAAATAACCATATAGCGGTTACTTCGGCTTCGTTACCAAAGTGGTATCACTATTTAATATTGGCACCACATAACCCCCTGTATCTATCATAGTTCGTGGAAATATCTTTTTCAAATTTGCAAAGTCGGATGCAGAAATATCAGTTTTATAGATATACAAATTTCTCAACAGCTTAACTTCTTTTAATTGTTCTATTCCTGTAGCTGTAATATTATTTCCGGCTACATTCAAATATTGTAACCTCGTAAGATTTTTTAGTTGTCTAAACGCATTATCTGTGATGGCAGTATTTTCTAACGATAATCGGGTAAGCCCTGTTAATTTATCAATAAAGCTGATAGTAGCATCGGTGCAATTGCTATTGCCAAGTTTCAGCCATATCAATTGTTTGCTTAATGGCATTAGCAATTCGATATCCTGAATGGTGATGGAGTCTACCGCTATAAAACTTGCAGCTAAATAATTACTGTTTTGTGCAACGGATGTGATAGCTACACCTCTTTCTCTTAATTTTTTTATCGTGGCTTCATCTGCATTATCTACTGCTGCTTCTGGAATAAAGGAAACGGCCAATTCTTCATTTTTCTTTCCACTTTGCAAGGCTAGCAATACAGGTTTTATATTTGCCGGCTGTTGCAATGCAGATACCTTCTCTGTAAAACTGGCCCCGGAGTTAATCCACCAATGTAATAAGGCTATTTCATCTTTTGTTAGCTGTGGCTTTTCTTTGGGCGGCATGTGTTCTTTATTATCATGCGGCAATACAATTCTTTGTAGTAACTCACTCTCCCCGGTATTGCCAGCAATGAATATTTTCCCGTTTTTTCCGCCTTGCAAAATATAATCCGGTTCATCCAATCTTAATTTTCCTTTTTGCTTCGCAGTTCCATGGCAACTGTAGCATTTTGCCTGCAGCATTGGTTTTATTATATCGGTGTAAGCAACTGCCTGTTGCACATCAGGAATTAATTTTTGTGGTGCGGGGGCTTCTACACTTTTATAGCCGGAGGAGAATATATAATCAGCACCATGAGTAAGTGAACCACCAAAATGACCGGTGATGATTACTAGTAATGAAAGTAAAATCATCAGCCATTTGAACTGTCTGAAATGTTTACTATATAAAACCCAGGCAGCTACCGCCAATACTGTAGTAGCAATGCCGAACCACTGATGCCTGGATAATAGTGGTTCTTCATAAGCTGCAGTTTTAGATAATAAAAATCCGCTGATGGAAGATGCAATGGCACTGCACATGCCAATGAATAATGCTATGCTGATTGCCGGTGTTATTGATTTATATTTTTCTTTTCCAGATAAAAAATAAAACAAAACCGCCACCAGCAAAATGCCAATAGGCAAATGCACTAACACTGGGTGAAACTTTCCAATAAAATCGCCAATACTTAGCACTACCACTATCTTTCAATTTCTGTTATGAGATTAACTATATCTTTTCCTTAGCACCTGCAACATGTGCACATTGATGTCCCATTGATTGCTGACGGCTTGCAATGTATACGGCAATGTTGGCATATACAATGGCGGACCAAATTCTGTGAGGAAAGTCATCGTCTCTCCATTTTTCTTTTTCCGTTCCACTACTTTATCCCACCAGGCAAAATGTTGTTTTACTGTTCCATCCCATTCTGGTGCCCGGGGATCATTTACCTGTGGGCCTTCAGCATAGCCAATTCTTGCATGTATATGTTCTGTTCGCTGCAATGCCAGCTCAATTGTTTCAGGTTGGTCGTCCAGTAAACTTTCATGCACATTGCACCAATGAGAAATATCGAGAGTAAGTTTTAGTTCCGGGTATTTATGTATAAAATCCCTGGTAACATGGGCGGCATATAACATACGACCCCGATGTGTTTCATGATAAATAGGGATGCCGGTATCTTTTGCCAAGACATTCGTGTATTCAATAAATTTTTTATTGTCATCAAAACTAAAATAATCTCGGCCGGAATGTAAATTGATATAAAGCGGCTTTTGTATTGTTTGCTTCGCAATGGTATCCATTACTTTTTTAAAATGCGCCAGGTGTTCTGCCGGATTAGTTTGCCAAGCTCCATATAAAAATCCAATTTCCAGATTATGTTTTTTTAGTGCAGCAAACATTTCATCCTGCTCTTTTTTATCTTCCGGCCACCAGTTTTCAATCCCATCATAGCCTTCTTTTTTTGCCTTGGCACAGAAAGCATCAATGGTTCCCTCAAAACCCCAATTGGTCGCCAACACTTTTAGTTTATAATTTCCATTGGCGTTTACAACTGGTAGTGGTGCCGTAGAAAAACTTTCTAAAGAAGAAAGTAAAGTTGCCGAAGTGGCAAGCCCTGTAAGTTTGATAAAGTCTCTTCTGTTTTGGTTCATCAATAAAAATTCAAAAGTTAAAAATCAAAATGCGTAAGCCTGATCCCATGAAAATGTGTTGTACAAGTGTGCGACGCAAGGGACGATGCCATGAAATACTTGTGCTGGTAACATAAAAGTCAAAATGAGTGTTTCTAATAGTATGTATTTTCTTACTTTTTAATTTTGACTTTTAACTTACAATATCATGTATCACTTTTCCACCTACATCTGTTAACCGGAATGGGCGACCCTGTGATTGATACGTAAATTTTTCATGGTCAAATCCCAGTTGATGTAAAATAGTTGCCTGTATATCGAATGCTTCTGTTTTTCCATTGGTGATGTCGTATCCTATCTCATCAGTTTCTCCATAGGTAGTGCCGCCTTTTATACCGCCACCAGCCATCCACATACTAAACGCAGCACCGTGATGGTCACGGCCTTTGAAAGGCATTGTTTTTCCTTCCCGGTTTTCCATCATCGGGGTGCGGCCAAATTCGGAACCCCAGATCACCAATGTTTCATCCAGCAATCCTCTTTGTTTTAAATCTAATATCAATGCGGTGATTGGCTTATCAACTGTGCGGCATTTATTTATCAATCCTACATCTACTGCATTTTCTGGTGAGTCGCCATGTGCATCCCAACCCCAGTCAAATAGTTGGACAAAGCGAACACCTTTCTCTACCAATTTTCTGGCTAATAAAACATTATTGGCAAATCTTGCTTCGCCGGGTTTGGTTCCATACATTTCATGTATATATGCCGGCTCATCATTAATGTTCATTACTTCCGGCACAGAGATTTGCATTTTGTAAGCCATTTCATATTGTGCAATACGGGATAAAATTTCCGGGTCTTTATACTCTTCGTACTGCTGTTGATTTATTTTATTAATGGCATCAATAGATGCTTTACGAATATCACGGTTCATTCCATCCGGGTCCTTTATAAATAAAACCGGATCCCCTTCGCCACGGCATTGTACACCCTGGTACACACTTGGCAAAAACCCGCTGCCCCAAACACTTTTTCCGGCATCGGGATTATTACCCCCAGAGGTAAGTACTACAAAGCCGGGAAGATTTTTATTTTCTGTACCCAATCCATAGGTAACCCAACTGCCCAGGCTGGGCCTTCCTTGCCGAGCAGATCCACTGTGCATTAATAGTTGTGCCGGTGCATGATTAAATTGGTCGGTGGTTACGGCCTGCAACATGGCCATATCATCTACCACCGTTGATAAATGTGGAAGATTATCTGATAACCATAATCCACTTTGTCCATGTTGCCGAAATGCAGCTTGCGGTCCCAACATTTTTGGAACACCTCTGATGAATGCAAATTTTTTCCCCTTTAATAAAGAAGGCGGACAATCTTGTCCATCTAATTTTGCTAACTCCGGTTTGTAACTAAACAATTCCAATTGTGAAGGTGCGCCGGCCATATGAATATAGATAACCGATTTGGCTTTGCCGGGAAACATGGGTGGCCGTGGTGCTAAAGGATTAATGGGGTCGAAGAAATTTTCTGTAACAGAATTAGTTGTTTTATTAGTACCACAGCCTAACAAACTGCCCAATGCCAATGCGCCCAATCCCATTGCACTTTGACTAAGGAAATGCCTGCGGGTATGATGCTGCAGATACTTATTCTGCGCATCATGCTGCAATCTCCAGTTGTGTAATTCTTGTTGTGTCATACTAATTTTTATTTACCCACTCATCTAAATTCATCATAGCATTTGCTACCACCACCATCGCTGCATCTTCCGGCAATGCAGTTTTATTTTTATCTCCCATTAAAGCATTGGCAGCTGTTTTATCTTTTTTATATTCCGTTACTGTTTGCTCATACAGATCCAGTAACACATTTAATTTGGCTGGAGCAATTGGTTGGTACAACATTTTTTGATACCCTGTTTCTATTTGTTTTTTTACTAATGGATCTGCTTTTCGCATATTAATGGCAAATTGCCTGGCTAGTACTAAATAAGCAGAGTCGTTCAAACTATTTAAAGCCTGCAACGGTGTATTGGTTCGTATTCTCCGCACCACACACACTTCTCTTGAGCCACCATCAAAATTTATCATGGATGGGTAAGGTGCTGTTCGTTTCCAATAAGTATATACTGCCCGCCGGTATTGATCTTCCCCTTCACTTAATTTCCATTGAAAAGGATTGTAGGGAGAAGCCCAAATTTTTTCCGGCTGATACGGCATTACACTTTCTCCATACATTTTTTTACTTAATAAATTACTTACCGCCAATGCCTGGTCCCGCATTTGCTCACCGGTTAATCTTGTTCTTGACATTCTGGCGAGTAAAATATTGTTTGGGTCTTTTTGAATTAATTCGTCGGTTGTTTTAGACGATTGACGGTAAGTGGCCGACATCACAATTTCTTTCAATAATTTTTTTACACTCCAGTTATACTCATGCATAAATTTCCATGATAAATAATCCAGCAATTCTTTATGCAATGGAGGAACTCCTTGTGTACCTAGGTCTTCCAGTGTTTCTGCAAGGCCAGTTCCAAATAATTGTTCCCATAACCGATTTACCATGGTTCTTGCTGTCAATGGATTTTTTTTATCCGTTAACCACATAGCCAACCCAAGCCGGTTAGCAGGTGCATTTGCCGGTAATGGGTTCATAATGTGTGGTACATCGGGTTGCACTTCATCCCCTTTACTTAGCCAACTGCCCCGGTCAAAAATATTAGTGACTCTTTTTTGTTCACTATTATTCTCAACCATAATGGGAGTGGTCTCGGGTTCGGCCATTACTAATTCAATAAAATTATTTTTTGCTGCGGCATAATTTTTATCGACCGTGCCAGAAAATGCAGGTGCGAATGCAAACCAATCGAATAGTAGCGGGAGTTCATCTTTCTCCATGGTTGTTTCAAACCGAAACCATAAATCATGTGTACCTGCAATGGGTGGCAGGTTAATCATGTCAACTTTCCATTTTGAATTTGTGTTAGCCAACGCCACTTTGCTCAATAGCTGACCTTTTAAACTATCTGCATATATAAATAAGGTAGCACTGCCTTTATTATTTAAATACCGAAGAAGCATATGTGCTTTACCGGTGGTAGTAATGGCGGGCAGGCGGCAGGTTCCATCCATATCAAGACTTGCATGATTGTTCTGATACAATAAACCCTTTGTATAATTATCGCATAGATGTGAGTTGACGGCAGGTTGTAATGTTTTTAAAAATGAAACATACCAGGCACTATTGCCCGAATTAGTATGTAACCAATCTTTTAGTTGAATAAACTTGCTGCTATCTTCCTTTGCGTAATGGCGCAGCATCGGATATTCAGCTGGTAAATCTTCATCTCTTGTATTATTAAAGTAAGCCATGAATTTATAATACTCTTCATGCTTAAACGGATCGTAAGGATGGCTATGACATTGCACACAATTAAAGGTAGTTCCCATTAATGCCGTCCAGGTAGTATTTACTCTGTCCATTACAGCGGCGGTTCTGAATTCTTCATTCTCTGTTCCACCTTCATCATTGTTTAAACTATTACGATGAAAAGCTGTAGCAATATATTTATCATCATCAGCACCGGGCATCAGGTCGCCGGCAATTTGCTCCATTAAAAAATCATTGTATGGTTTGTCGCTGTTAAATGCTTTAATTAACCAATCTCTGTACTTCCATATTTTTCTTGGCTGGTCGCTTTCGTACCCTTTGGTATCGCTATACCTTGCCAGGTCCATCCAAAGGCTTGTCCATTTTTCTCCATATGCAGGTGAAGCAAGTAAGGCATCAGTTAATTTTTCGTACGCATTCTCAGAAACATCATTTAAATAAGTAGCCCCGACAATTGAATCCGCTGGAAGACCTGCAATATCCAAACTTACTCTTCTTAGCAATGTAGCTTTGTCTGCAGCAACAGAAGGTTCAATATTTTCCTTTTTCAATTTGCTGTATACAAATTGGTCAATGTTATTTTTTATCCAACTGTTTTTTTCATTGGGTACTTTTGGTTCCTCAACGGGAACATAAGCCCAGTGCTTACCCCATTTTGCTCCCTGTTTGATCCACTTTTTTAAAATAGAAATTTCCTCGCCGGAGAGGGGTTCATGTTTGTAAGGCATCCGTTCTTCCGGGTCGGTATTGGTAATGCGTTTTATCATTTCGCTTTGGCCAGGCTTGCCGGGTACGATAGCATATTTGCCGGATTCTGTTTTTTGTAATGCCTCTTCTCTGAATAGAACACTGAATCCAGCTTGTTGCTTAACTCCGCCGTGACAAGCAATACATTTTTTATTGAGAATGGGTTTTACCTGCGTATTAAAATCAATAGTTTGTGTGGGGTAGATAGCTAATACAATAAATGCTATCACTAAAATGACAGATACAAGCAGCAAAGCCTTTTTGGGAAAACGCAATTTCATACAGCTACCGCAACATAAGTTTGACAAAAAATATCAGCAATCGTTCTAAACAAATCTAAAAAAACGGGGAGAATAGAACTACTACAATGTAACTAAAAACTGATACTTTCCTATCATTTTATTAACTTTAGCTGTAATTATTTTGATAGAAAAATATCGGTTATGAAGCCTGTGCTGGAGCATTTACCAAAGGAAAATGAAGAATCCTTTGTGGTTAAATATTTTGATTATTCATCGTACCCTACTCCGTGGCACTATCACCCGGAATATGAATTGGTATTGGTAACGGAAAGTACCGGCAAACGTTTTATTGGTGATAACATTACCAATTTTGCACCCGGCAACCTGGCGTTTATTGGCCCCAACCTTCCTCATACGTACCAGAATGATGAAGTGTACCTGAAAGCAAAATCAAAACTAAGAGCTAAATCCATTGTTATTCATTTCTCCGAAGAGTCGCTGGGAAAAGATTTTTTCTCCCTTCCCGAATCGCAGCCCATAAAAAACCTTTTTAATAAATCTGTAAAAGGGATAGACGTTATTGGACAAACGAATACAACCATTTCAAAAAAACTACATGAAATTATTCATTTATCAGGATTGAAGCGTTGGTTTTGCCTGATGGAAATATTGGTGATGCTGGCTGAATCAAAAGAGCTAAGCTCTATTTGCAAAACATCGTTGATTGGCAACAATGAAAAAGAATCGAAACGACTAAGTGTGGTGATGAACTGGATATTGCAAGAGTATGAAAAAGATATTCGCATAGCCGAAGCGGCAGCCATGTGTGGCATGAGTGAAAATGCTTTTTCCCGATTTTTTTCGCAGCGTACCCGAAAAACATTTTCTGGTTATATCACTGAACTCAGGCTACATAAAGCCTGTAAGCTGTTAAAAGAAAACGAACTATCCGTTACGAGTATTTGCTACGATTGTGGCTTTAATAATGTATCCAACTTTAACCGGCAGTTTTTAAAAGAATACAAAATGAGTCCGGTAAAATACCGGAAACTTTTTTTGAATGCCAGTTTGTAATAAACTATCTCTTCCATCAACCTATTTTTTTTGTGCCTTTAAGAAGTTTTTTGTCGCTTCCTCGTACACCGAAATAAAATGTGACCGGATAAGTGAGGCACTCATTTTCTCTTCGCCTTGCAATTTAACCGCAATGGCCCTGGATGGTTGTGTTGGCATATGACAATCGATACAATTTTTATCGATTGCGTTTACCTGTTTATGAGAAGCTGTTTGAAAAGTAGCATCTGTTGTGCTGTGGCAATCAATACAACGTTGTGAAAAAAGTGCGGTACTTCCTTTTTCGTTGGCATGAGAATTATGACAGGAGTTACAAGTTAATTTATCACTCATCCTGAAACATTTACTGGAAGTCATTAAACCATATTGGTTGCCATGCACATCAATATTTCCATTGTCTACAGCTACCTGACTTAATGAATCAACTCTGAAATAATCCAGGAGGCTTTTTCCTGGTATAAACTGAAAAGAAGGTTTTGTTTTACTAATATTACTTGCATGGCATACCGCACAAGCATCTAATTGTAATTGACGGGATAGAGAGGCAGGGTTTACAATATACTTTCCTGATTTTTCCTGAGGATTAGCTGCCTGAAATTCTACATGTTTTGCTGCAGGGCCATGGCATTTTTCACAGTCTACTCCCAATATAACTTTGCTACGATCAAACTCCATTGGTTCCAATTGGGGATCCCCCAATGCTTGTACAAATGAGGAATGGCATTCCATACAACGGGAGGTTATAGCTTTATCAATAACGACTTTATCGGTTCTAAGACCAGGACTTACTGACCATTGATTGGCTTCCGTATAATAAGTAATAGGTAATTGAAAAAGTTTGTTTTCTCTCCATGTTAAAAAAGACTGTCCCTTTGTACCCGAACCAATCACCATATCAAAACGCATCGACATCTTTTTATCTCCTTTGTAATACACTACCTGGTAGAAACCGCTATCGGTCTTTTCCATGTCAATATGTAACTGCGGATTGTAATGATATGAATTACTTCCCGGTGTAAAGCTTCCTTTTATAAATTGCTCTTCTGCGGGTTTACCAGTTAAATAATGGGCCGTATGCACAAAACTATCATATACCTCTTTATGGCAACTTATACATTTACCTGAACCTGCATAATCACTGTATTGAACTTCAGTTGAAATTTCTTTCTCCTCATTATTATTGGTACAACGTATTGCAGTGAAAACACAGCCCATAATCGCTATGATTACAACCGTAGTTTTGTGTATAGAAATTTTTTTTTGAAAAAATCGTTTTGCTTTACTAAAACTCATTGGTTGAAGTTCTTACTCTTTTATCAATTTTAGAATTCTTATTTATCGCTGCTATTGTTTTTATCGTATTAAAATTGTGGTGCCTTTTAAAAAAATCTTTTCCCCGGCTGCATCTATATAGTGCAAGGTCCAAACGTAAACACCTGTTGCCTGATCTACACCACCTGTTTTCCCATCCCATTTCCTGCTCCAATCTCTACTTTCAAATACTAATTGTCCGGTTCTGCTATACACCTGAAAAATAAGTTGCCGGGCTTTAAATGCATTAACAGGAAATAAAAAATCATTTACTCCATCGTTGTTCGGTGTAAATCCTGAAGGAACAGCTATGTAGCAATTTTCCGCTACTGTAATAAAATGATATGCTGTGTCGCTGCAACCACTTGTATCAGTAATTGCTAACCTTGCAACTAGAGAAGTTTGGTCCAGAGCTATTGTATAAAGTTGTGTTGGCGGGTTTTCAGCATTACTTATCTGCCCGTTCCCAAATGTCCAGTTCCAGTTTTTAATAACACCAATACTATTATCTTGAAATGCCAGCGAATCTTGTGGCCTGCATAAATACATATCAGCTTTAATACCAGCTTTAACTTGAACTGCGTTTCGAACTTTTACTTGTACCATTGCAGTATCACTACACCCAAAACCATCTTTTACTTTTACTATATAGGTAGTTGTAGTTGATGGCGATGCTCTTGGATTCATCACAGTAGTGGAGCTTAATCCCAATGCAGGTTGCCATTCATAACTTTCGCCTGCACTTGCTCTCAACATTACCGACTCTCCTTTGCAAATTACTGTATCCGACCAGGCATCCACATCCGTTCCTATTATTTTAGCATATGTACTATCTGTAGTCTGACAACCACCCAACGAAAAAACTTCTACATAATACATTCCACTATCATTCAACGAAGAGTTGAATATATGAGGAAAAGCAATATTATCATAGAAGCCATTGGGCCCTGTCCATATATAACTGGCTGCTCCTTCGGCATTAAATTGTAAATTTTGTCCTGCACATACGGGAGAATTATTAGTGATGCTATAATTTCGTGGCAACCCATCTACTTCCACCCTTCTGGTATTAGAAACAACTCTGCAATTAGGATTAGCAATCGTTGACGCATCACCACCACTCAGGCGAAATAAAAAAGTATCCGGTATTGAAAAAGATCTTGTGTACACTGCAGTAGTAGCTCCGGGAATATCTGTCCAGGTTACTCCATTATCCGTACTCTCCTGCCATTGCAATGCGGGGTTGGGATAATAAGCACCCATGGTACCGCTCATTTGTACAGTACTATTATGTTGAAAGCAAATACTCTTAACGATTGTTGTTGGTGGTTCTAAATCGAAGCCCATCACTACATCAGGGCCAATTGGCCGGATCTGAATATCATCTACGGCAAAATCTTCTGCACATTGATAGGTACGATTTAATAAAGTCAGTTTTAGCACCAGTTGATTAACAGCAGCAGGCATAGTGAAATTAAATCCCACCTCGGTGAACTTGTATCCCATCAAAGGTGGAGCAGCATATGCAGGGATCGGGAAGGTGGTATCCTTTTTAATTAAGTTACCCATGCCATCCTCAATTCTTAATTCAAATACCGGATAGTCGGGTGTTCCGGTACAAGTTGTTGCTGTAGGGATCAGATCAAGATTGATTACAGCTGCTGAAAACCGGTATATTTCCCCAGGACATAATTGTTTATTTACAGTATCCGTATATACTGTTCTGTTTATCCCCTTTACAATATTATTAACCACCATCATCATTCCATATTCAACAAGTGCATTGTTGTCTTGACTAAGCCCTATCCATTCATTGTTAAAACAATTGGCAACGGGTACTCTGCGAATAATTGTATACGTATCTGGAGAGGGGCAGGTAGTAGCATTAAAAGCAAAGTAAGTTTTTCCTGCTGGCAAAGGAGTACCGATTGTAGCTGCATCGTTATTTCCAATCCCAAAATCTTGCTTGAAAACCGGTTGACCATAACCTGCCTGCCCTGCACAAAAAACTACACTGCCTGCAAGCATAAAAAGTAAAAACAAATATTTTAGTTTACCGGAGGCCATCATTCTACACTTTTACATAGTTATAATGCTACTATGTCATTTTAAAGCAGGACTTTCAAAACCCAGCTTTTTTAAACCAATTTTAATTTCTGGGCAACTCATAAATAATTTCCAAAGTAA
>LNFJ01000185.1 GCA_001464625.1 Bacteroidia bacterium Ga0077558
ATTCAGTATTGCCAAATCTCTTCTTCTGGCCCTTACATCTTTTCCTCTTTCCAGCAAAATGGGTTTAATACCGCTTTCTATTAATTGCAAGGCAGCAAACAAACCAGCCGGTCCAGCACCAATAATAATAACTGTTCGTTCTGCTTTGCTAACATCCTGAAAATGCAAATGAGTAAATTCCCTATTTTGAAACGGTTCGTTGATAAATGCTTTCAGTGAAAGATTGATCCAGGGCTGTCTGCCCCTGGCATCTATAGAATGTTTTAAAATATGATAACCTGTAACAGCGTCTGTGCTAACAGCTTCTGCTTGCGCAAGATATTTTTTTACGATTGCTTCGTTAGCTGCTTCAGAAGGAAGCAGTTTGAGGGAAATAATTTTTTGCAT
Organism: Bacteroidia bacterium Ga0077558; assembly: GCA_001464625.1. Taxonomy (GTDB): domain Bacteria; phylum Bacteroidota; class Bacteroidia; order Chitinophagales; family Chitinophagaceae; genus JJ008. The sequence continues at coordinate 388 of LNFJ01000185.1, forward strand.
AGTGTCAGGGTTTTATCCTGAAAATTTATGACATAAAGGCTTATGCAAAGATGCAGATAAAAAACATGGAATAATTTTTAAATTCTTTGTTCTGGGTATTAAATATTTTATACCTTCAAACAAGCCCATTGGTTATGAAAAAAAATCCCCCTTTTCTATTGCTTGTAATTGTTTTTATTAGTGCTGCACTTTCCTGCAACACTATTTATCAAAGCCAAACTCTACAATACAAAACATACAGAATTACTCCAACGGAGCAGCTGGATTCTTCGCAGTTGAATTTCTTACAACCTTATAGTGTGAATGTAAACAAAACAATGAACGATGTGGTAGGAGTAGCTACGGTAAGTATGGATAAGAAACAACCTGAGGGTACGCTGGGTAATTTTATGGTAGATGCTTTTATTGCTATGGCGGCAGAACAATATAATACGAAAGTAGATGTGGCAATAGTGAATTTTGGTGGTATTCGTTTAACTCAGTTGGCAGCAGGAAATGTAACCACCGGAAAAATATTTGAATTGATGCCATTCGATAATGTTTTAATACTTCAAAAATTAAAAGGCAGTGCGTTGCAAGAGTTTTTGAACATAGCGGCTGAAAGAGGAGGCTGGCCAGTTGCAGGCATGACCATGCAGATTAAAAATAAAAAAGCAATAAACGTAATAATTGGCGGAAAGGCACTTGATCCTAATGCTGTTTATACAGTGGCCAATTCTGATTTTTTAGCGAATGGCGGTGATAATGCGGATATGCTTAGAACTATACCACAAATATCAAATGGCTATTTAATGCGGGATGCAATTTTAGACTACATTAAAAAGCTAAAAAGCCAGGGTAAAAATATTAGTGCAAACATTGAAAACAGGGTAACAAATGCTGAATAGAAAAAAGTTCATACAACAGGCGGCGTTATCTGCAGGAGCTATAATGGCTGGTCCATCTGTTTTAAAAGCAGCAGAGTATTTCAACCCTCTAAAATTGACCATTTTACATACCAATGATACACATAGCCGTTTAGAGCCTTTCCCGATGGATGGTGGTCGCAACCAGGGGCTCGGGGGCATTGCAGGAAGAGCTGGTTTGATCAATAAAATAAGAAGTGAAGAAGAACATGTTTTGTTGTTTGATGCCGGTGATATTTTTCAAGGTACTCCTTACTTTAATATATATAAAGGAGAGCCTGAAATTAAAGCCATGACAAATCTGGGTTATGATGCCTGTACCATCGGTAATCATGATTTTGATGCGGGCATGGAAAATTTAGCGACGCAATTAACCAGGCATGCAAAGTTTCCGATGTTAGTAGCTAATTATGATTTTACCAATACCCCAATGGAAAATAAATCACAACCATATAAAGTTTTTAAAAAAGGCAAACTAAAAATTGGTGTGTTTGGAATAGGTATTGAAGGAAAGGGTTTAATACCGGATAGTTTGTTTGGTGCTACCAAATATTTAGACCCGCTTCCAAAAGCAAACGAAGTTGCCGATCGCTTGAAAAAATATGAAGATTGTGATATGGTAATTTGCTTATCACATCTTGGCAATAAGTATAAAGAAAGTAATTTGGTAAGTGATGAAGTGCTGGCAAAGGAAACAGAAAATATCGACCTGATCATTGGCGGCCACACACATACTTTTTTGGACGATCCAATTCAATATAAGAATAAAAAAGGAGACGACGTTATGGTAAACCAGGTGGGTTTTGCAGGAATAATTTTAGGTAGGCTTGATTTTGAATTTTCCAAATTTTCAGGCAAAAAATTAGCAAAATCACACACTATTTCTGTTTCACAAAAAACAGGCGGATAAAAATTTTTTTTTATAAAAGAAATGGTGATATTCGCCATCCTGTCCAACTTTTTTTATTGACATTGTGTGAAGATTTTTTTTGGACAAATTGAGAAGAACAACTATAGTTAACACGAGATAAACTGCTTACTAATCTGATGGAGAAAAATGCTGAAAAAATCTGGACCAATTGTTTAAAGATCATCAAGGATATTGTTGAGTGGCAGCATTACAAAACATGGTTTGAACCAATTCATCCTGTATCGCTAAAGAATAATGTTTTAGTTATACAAGTTCCCAGCCAATTCTTTTTCGAATACCTTGAAGAACATTACGTAAATTTATTAGCGAAGACATTAAAGAGAGAGTTAGGTAAAGATGCCCGCCTTGAATACCGCATCATGGTGGACAGTGGTAACAGCAAGAACAAACCTGTTACCATGGATGTAAGCGGACAAGGTTTTAAAACTTTTTCAAACAACGAAATGGATTTTCCATTAGTCATAAATAATCCTGTAAAGAATCCGTTCGTAATACCGGGTCTGAAGAAGATGCAGATTGACCCGCAGCTTAATCACATCTATACATTTGAGGCATTTATTGAGGGAGATTGTAACAGGGTGGCCCGCAGAGCTGGAAAAACGGTGGCAGAGAAGCCTGGAACCAACTCCTTTAATCCATTAGTTATATATGGTGGTGTAGGGTTGGGTAAAACTCACCTTGCGCAGGCTATCGGAAATGAAGTAAAAAGAGCACATCCTAATAAAGTGGTGTTGTATGTAAGCTCCGAGAAGTTCATCAACCAGTTTATGGACCATAGTCGTAATAATGCGATCAATGATTTTATCCATTTTTACCAATTGATTGATGTATTGATAATTGACGATGTGCAGTTTTTTGCTAAAGCAGAAAAATCGCAGGATGCTTTCTTTGCTATTTTCAATCACTTACACCAGTCGCATAAACAATTGATCCTTACGTCTGATAAATCGCCAAAAGACCTGGACGGTGTGCAGGAAAG
>LNFJ01000186.1 GCA_001464625.1 Bacteroidia bacterium Ga0077558
ATAAGAAATACTTTAAGGCTGCTTCATTGCTCTTTAAATTTCTCTTATCACTTCCGGTTAATATATAAAGCGGAATAGAAATAATTTCAATGCCCAGGAAAAGAATTAATAAAGACTTGAATGATGATACCAACATAACACCACAAAGAATAAAGAAAATAAGTGCCAGGTAATCGGCGAAGTACACACCTACTTTCGCCATATCCTTAGCAGAAAGCACCAGGTATAATAAGGTTGAAAAAATAGCAATTGTATTGAACAATAACGCAAAACGGTCAAAAGCAATCATGTCACGGGTGTTGACATTAAAAAATTCAACCCCGTTCATTTCAAGAATATTTACTACCAGCAATATCAACAACCCGCCAATGGCGATATTGCGAACGGTACTTCTTTTGTTCAACAGAAAACTACTGAACATCATTACTACCCCTAATACAGCCGATATGATTAATGCATTCATGTCTTGAGTTCTTATTTCTTTTTGAACAGTTCAGATAAATCCGTCTGCTCAGTTATGGTCTGCGAAATTCCGTCAGTAATATTCAATATTGCCTGTGGATACACTCCTATCAAGAAAATCAACGCTACAATTATTCCGAGTGCCAGTTTCTCATTCAATTTTAAATCTTGTGCTGCTTCTGTCACTTCATTAGTAGCACCATAAAATATTTTTCGAATCATATTTAAGGTATAGACAGCCGCTAATATTATTCCCAGGCCTGCAAATACGGTGAACCATAAATAGTATTGCGATTTTGCATTGAGCAACCCATTGAACATTAAAAACTCACCGGCGAATGCATTGGTTAATGGTAATGCAATATTGGCTAATGCAATTATTACAAAGAAGATAGCCATCACTGGAGCTTTTTGTGCCAACCCTCCTAATTCGGACATTTTACGGGTACCGAAACGTTTTTCAATTATTTCTACAATGATCCACAAGCCAATGATATTGATACCATGATTGAACATTTGTATCATCACACCCTGTGTGCCACTTTTGTTTTCCGCAAAAATTGCCGCACACATTAAACCTATATGTGCAATAGAAGAATAAGCTACTAATCGCTTAATATCATCCTGACGAATTGCAATCAATGATGCATATATAATACCTGCTATTGCTAACGACATTGTTACATCGCCCCACGAATAAGAAGCGATTGGTAGAACAGGTAACAACCAACGTAACAATCCCAGCAATCCCATTTTCACCATTATGCCGCTTAATACCATTGTTGTTGCAGTTGGAGATTGCTCATATGCATCTGGCTGCCAGGTATGGAAAGGGAATATAGGCATCTTAATAGCAAACGCTATAAAGAATAACCAGAATACCCATGACTCGGTTTTGCCGGTTAATTGAAGATTATAAAAATCTTGTATAGCAAAAGAATTGTTTGGTGTTTGTGATTGGAGGTATAAAATACCAATGAGCATTAATACAGACCCAACAAACGTATAAATGAAAAATTTAAATGTAACACGGATTCTTTTTTCGCCACCCCATTGTGAGCAGAGAAAGTAAACAGGTATCAATGCCAACTCCCAGAAGAAGTAAAACAATAAGGCATCCATTGCTACAAACACACCCATCAGGCCGGCTTGTGCTAATAGCATCAACCCAAAAAAGTTCTTTGCATTTTTATATTGGCTGTTCCAGGTGCCGATAAAAATAAGTGGGTAAGCAATTCCTGTTAACAGGCAAAGCAATAGTCCCATTCCATCCAGCTTCACAGAAAAGCTGCTACCCAACGCCGGCATCCACTCACATTGATGCGCCAGGTATTTATTTTCTTTTAATACCGTTACCGCCAGCACAGCTACAACTACCGTAAGCAATGAAGAAAACAACGCCCATGACCGAGCTGCTTTATCATTCTTAATAAAGAAAGAAGCCAGTCCGGTCACCAATGGGATCAATATCAGTAAAACAGGAATCATATTATCGTTTCAAAAAGAATTGCAATACAAAAATCAGCACCATACTACCCACCATCAGTAAAATATAATTAGCCACCTGCCCACTTTGCAACAAGCGGAATTTACTGCTGGTATAACTAACCGCTCTGCCAACACCATTTACAATACCATCTACCACTTTGCTTTCAAATATGGAATTGAAAAAGCCGCCCAGTTTGTGCAACGGGTTCACAATTATCTTATCATACAGCTCATCCACATACCATTTGTTCTCCAGCACTTTTCCAAAGCCAGTTTCTTCTTTACGTTGATAGTTTTTGAATATAAACCAGGCAACAATTATCATGATAAGTACCAGGCCGGTTGATAGTCCCATTAACATATATTCTGTTGAATGAGAAACATGGCCTTCTCCATGGTTAGTTATTACTGGTGATAAAAAAGCTCCCAGTTTATCGCCACCATGCATGAACACTTCTGGTATACCAACAAAACCACCAATAATAGAAAGCACTGCCAAGATTACTAATGGAATAGTCATTGGTGCAGGACTTTCATGCAAATGATGTTCTTGCTCATGTGTTCCCCTGAACTTTCCAGTGAAAGTGATGAACAGCAAACGGAACATGTAGAAAGCGGTAAGCAATGCTGTAAATAATGCTATGCCATATAACACTGGATTTTTTGCAAATGCACTTAATAGAATCGCATCTTTAGAAAAGAAACCGCTGAATGGCGGAATACCTGCTATTGCAATACAGCCAATCAGGAATGTGATGAACGTAATTTTCAATTTCTTACTTAATCCTCCCATATTTCGGATATCCTGTTCGCCGCCCATTGCATGAATCACACTTCCGCTACCCAAGAACATTAAGGCTTTGAAAAAGGCATGGGTCATTACATGAAATACAGCAGCTGTATATGCGCCGCAACCCAATGCTAAAAACATAAAGCCTAACTGACTTACTGTAGAATAGGCCAATACTTTTTTAATGTCGTTTTGCTTCAAGGCAATAGTTGCTGCAAACAAAGCTGTGGCTAAACCAACATAGGCCACTATATCCATTGTAAGAGGTGCTAACGAGTATAACAGATTACTACGGGCAATCATATAAATACCGGCAGTAACCATCGTTGCAGCATGTATCAATGCAGAAACTGGTGTTGGACCCGCCATGGCATCCGGCAGCCAGGTATATAAAGGTATCTGTGCACTTTTACCAGTAGCACCTACAAATAGTAATAATGTAATAACCGAAATGTCTGTTGCATTTAGCTTCGCCAGGTTAGCCGCAGTGAATACTTCGCTGTATGTAACTGTTCCCAATTTTTGTATCAGCCAGAAAATAGCGATCAGGAAAGCAAGGTCACCAATTCGGTTCATGATGAAGGCCTTGTTGGCTGCTTTGTTGTATTCCGTTTTTTTAAACCAGTAGCCAATCAATAAATAAGAACAAAGCCCCACACCTTCCCAACCGATGAACATGATAACGAAGTTTGCTCCCATCACAAGCAACAACATGGAAAAGATGAAGAGATTGAGGTAAGCGAA
>LNFJ01000187.1 GCA_001464625.1 Bacteroidia bacterium Ga0077558
TCATTTTATTGTAGATTTATCACATCAAATATTAAGTCTGGAAATACAATCGAAATGAGTCTTACCCAACATTATTTGCAACATTGCAGCCGCATTTTTGAAGTCATTCAATCGCAGGAAAAAAAAATTCAAGAGGCTGCAGAATGGTTTGCACAATCAATTTTAGCCGGCAGAATGGTGCATGTTTTCGGCAGTGGACACAGTCGCATTATGGTGGAAGAAATGTGGCCCCGATACGGTTCTTTTCCCGGCTTTAATCCAATTGTGGAGTTGTCGTTAACCTATCATAACAATGTGGTGGGTGCAAATGGTCAGCGGCAAGCTATGTTTTTAGAAAATGTGGCGGGTCTTGCCGAGCGGATACTTCGCAATTTTGTGTTGAGTACAATTGACACTGCATTAATTGTTTCCTCCAGCGGATGCAATGTAGTACCAATAGAAATGGCAGAATTATTTCAGGCCCATGGAATAAAAACGGTGGTGTTGGTTTCTCAACAACATTTGGATGCCAGTACCAGCAAACGGTCTGATGGAAAAAAATTAACCGACTTTGCTGATCTGGTATTAGACACTGGTGCACCGGCCGGCGATTCGATGGTTTATATTGAGGGGTTAGAAACTCCTGTATCTCCCGGATCCACAGTAGGCGGTGTATTACTTATCAATAGCATTAAAGCCGAAATAGCTCAACTGCTAACAACTGCTGGTCAACCACCAAAAGTGCTAACTGCGGGATGCATCGTTGGCACCGAAAAGGCAACTCAGCTGTTTGAAGCAGCTTATGACGAACATGCAAATCGATTGGCAGCACTCTATAAAAATAGTTAGGCTTTTTTACAAAAAAATTGAGATTCACTTAGGGGAAGACAGGTTGTTTTATACTCTTTACAATGGTAGTAAAGAGGATGCTATTCCATTTGCTATTCCACCATATTTATTAATAAAAATTCCCATTCGGGATTAATACATGATGACTCCCATTCGCACAACCGTTGTAGGCAGCTATCCCTTTCCGGGCTGGCTCGAATTTGGTGCTAAAAACTTAAACCAGTTTGGTGCCGCCGATGTAGAAGAAATGATTGAGGATGCAGTGATTGCAGCCATACATGATCAAACCTCTGCTGGATTGGATGTTATTACCGACGGTGAACAAACCCGGTTGGATTTTAATTTATCCTTTTATGGTTTTATAAAAGGAATTGAAAACAACGAAGCCGAAACCAGGAAATTTGGTCCGCCTGCACATGATCAGCGGGGAAAAAACAATATCGTTGGTGAGTTAGTTGCTCCCAATGGATTAGGTGCCGTAGCGGAGTTTGAACGATTGAAAAAATTAGCACCGGCCGGACCCATTTTAAAAGCAAGTATTCCCGGTCCTTATACATTAAGCGGACGACTACTACCAAACGAAAAATACAAAGACCGCTTCGCAATTACGGAAGCACTATTGCCAATAATTAGTAAGGAACTGGAGGCATTGGTGGGAGCGGGTTGCAAAGAAATAACGGTGGATGAACCCAGCATGAGTTGTTATGCTTTTAAAGAAGATACCAAACGCTTTGTTGATATTTTTAACCGCACTGTAAAATCAGTAGTGGGAAAATGTAACCTCAGTACACATTTGTGTTTTGGAAATTTTAAAGGAAGACCCGTAGGTTACAGAAGTTTAAAACCAATGCTGCCCGATTTTTTAGATATGACGGTTGATGAAATTCATATTGAAATGGCCAATAGAGAATTTTCAGAAATAGAATTACTGGCACCCTTTGCAGAAAAGATGAATGTAGCGGTAGGTATTATTGATGTGAAAAATTATTACATCGAAAGTGTGGAGGATGTGGTAGAAAGAATAAATAAATGCCTGAAGTATGTACCCGCAGAGAAATTATCGGTGGCACCTGATTGCGGCCTTAGCCAAACAGCAAGATGGGCAGCGAGAAAAAAATTAATAAATATGGTAAAAGGAGCTAAGAAGGTGAGAGAAACAATTTAAGTAAAAATCAAAATTCAAAAATGGAAAACTAATAAAGCTGTTTTTGACTTTAGACTTAATATGATTGCAGCTATAAAAAAAAATGAAGCACTGATTACAGAAATGGATTCATTGCTGAATACAACTGGTTTTCATCTCTGGTGGCTGGGCCAAAGTGGTTATTTGTTGCAATGGAAAGGTAAAAGAATTTTAATTGACCCTTATTTATCAGATTCGTTGACAAAAAAATACCTGACTACCGATAAACCACATACACGAATAAGTGAGTTGGTGATAAAACCGGAGTTGCTTACAAAAATTTCAATAGTAACTAGTAGTCACAACCATACCGACCACCTTGATGCGGAAACATTGATCCCCATTTTAAAAAATAATCCTGGTATAAAGGTTATCATTCCTGAGGCCAATCGAAGTTTTGTAGCAGAAAGAGTGAAATGTGAAATTGATTTTCCAGTAGGGCTAAATGACAGTCAATATATAACAATTGATGAGTTTACTTTTCATGGCATACCGGCAAAACACAATGAAATTGACAGAGATGAAAACGGTAATTGCAAATACATGGGTTATGTAATAAAATTTAGCAACTATTCTATTTACCATAGTGGCGATACGCTTTGGTTCGATGACATGGTAAACCTGTTAAACCCTTTTAAAGTGGACGTTGCAATTTTACCCATCAACGGTAATAAACCAGAAAGAAAAGTGGCGGGCAATTTGGATGGTAAAGAGGCTGCGGAATTAGGGAAGGCTATGAATGCAGGTTGTGTAATTCCCTGTCATTATGATATGTTCAGTTTTAACACAGCCGATGTAAATGAATTTGCAAAAGAAGCCGAAAAAATCAATCAGCCGTATACAATTTTAAACGGAGGCGAATACTTTTCATTCAATAAAATGCCAGCCAATGAATAAGTTTTTTTCTGCAGCACCCATCAACCAGCAATGGGCTATTGCACTTTTAAGAATCGTGTTGGGTTTTTTTATTGCTTATCATGGCTATGAAGTTTTTGATGCAGCTAAAATGAAAGGCTATACGGATTGGGAAGCATTTAAAGGTTCCTCTTTTATGCCTTATCTGGGAAAAGGTGCGGAGTTTGTAGCAGGATTGCTGCTGATGTTGGGTTTATTTACAAGATTTGCAGCATTAATTACTATCGGCACGTTTGCTTACATCGTATTTTTTATTGGCAAAGGAAAATTTTGGATGGAAGATCAGCATCCTTTTTTATTCGTTCTGTTAGGGGTGTTTTTTTTATTTACTGGCCCCGGAGCATTCAGCCTGGATAGCAAATTGTTTAAAACCAGAAGAACCGGTTACTAAATGCCAGATACTTTAGCAATAAATATTACAACAAAAGGAAATGCGGAGCATACTTACGATGCAATTGTTATCGGCAGTGGTATCAGCGGTGGGTGGGCAGCCAAAGAACTTTGTGAAAAAGGATTAAAAACATTGGTGCTGGAAAGAGGTCGTCCGGTAGAGCATATCAAAGACTATCCAACTGCTACTTTATCTAGGTGGGACTTACCGCATCGTGGATGGATTACCAATGAAACGAAACAACAAAATCCATTGATCAGCCGGGCGGCAGGGTACAGCGAAGACACGCAACATTTTTTTATAAAAGATGCTGATCATCCTTATGTGAAGGAAAAACCTTTTCAATGGGTTCGTGGCTATCAGGTGGGAGGTAAATCATTAACATGGGGAAGAGCTTGTGCAAGATGGAGTGAGTATGATTTTACTGCACCGCAGCGATATGGATATGGCGAATCATTTCCTGTAAATTATAATGATATAAAAGATTGGTACAGCCATGTAGAAAAGTTCATAGGGGTATGTGGTGAAAAAGCTGGTATTCCTTCTATGCCAGATGGAGAATTTTTAACGGCGTATGAATTAAATGCAGTAGAACGTCATTTTAAAAAAGTGATTAAAGAAAAATTTAATCGCCATTACGAGTCTGGCAGATGGGCACATATTACCGATCCCAAACAAATTCATCTGGATCAGGGCAGGGGCCAATGCCTCAACAGAAATTTGTGTATGCGGGGTTGTCCTTTGGGCGGGTACTTTAGTTCTAATTCCTCCACATTACCATGGGCAGCCAAAACTGGCAATCTGACTATTCGTCCCCATTCAGTAGTGCATTCTGTTATTTATGATGAACAAAAGGGCAAAGCCGTAGGGGTAAAAGTGATTGATGCCAATACAAAAGAAGAAAAAGATTTTTATGCAAAGATTGTTTTTCTGAATGCCTCAGCATTAAATTCAAATCTCATTTTACTCAATTCAACATCTAAACGTTTTACCAACGGATTGGGTAATGACAGTGGTTTATTAGGCAAGTATATCTGTTTTCATAATTACCGTGGCAGCATGTGGGGCTATGTAGATGGGTTTTTGGATCAGTACTATAAAGTATCAAAACCTGCTGAGTGCATCATAGCTAATTTTCGCAATGTTGAAAAACGGGATACTGATTTTTATGGCGGCTATGTTATTTATTCTGGTGCAAGCCGGGAAAAATTAAGCGACAGAAATGTTACTCCTTTATTAGGTGCCGAATTTAAAGAAGCCATTAGTCAACCCGGTGCTTGGACGGCTTATATGTATATGCAGGGTGAAACGATTGCTAAAGAAACAAATCATGTTCGATTAAGTACTACCGAAAAAGATCAATGGGGGATTCCATTATTAATTACTTCTGTTGATTATGATGAGAATGATGATAAAATGGTAAAAGATTTTTTAGAACAAGGCAAAGCTATGATGGAAGCAGCCGGTGTAAAAGAGGTAAATACCCATGATAATAATCAACCTCCCGGATTAGATATACATGAAATGGGCGGCGTACGTATGGGCAGCGACCCCAAAACATCATTGTTAAATGAATGGAATCAATTGCATCATTGTAAAAATGTATTTGTTACAGATGGAGCTTGTATGACGAGCACTGGTAGTCAAAGCCCCTCCATTTTGTATATGGCATTTACGGCAAGAGCGGTTAATTATGCAGTAAGTGAATTAAAAAAAGGAAATTTATAGGCATGAAAAAAATAGTAATAAGTATTGTATTGATTTGGAGCAGTTGGATGTCACATGCCCAGCAACGTACTTATTGCAATCCGATCAACATAGATTATGGCTACACCCCCATTCCCAATTTCAGTGAATGGGGCCGACATAGAGCCACTGCAGATCCAGTCATTGTAACTTATAAGGGCGACTATTATTTATTCAGCACCAATCAATGGGGTTATTGGGTGAGCAGCGATATGTTGAATTGGAAATTTAATAACCGAAAATTTTTACGTCCCTGGAATGAAGGTTATGATGAATTATGTGCGCCTGCCGTAGGTATTATTGGCGATACGATGATTGTTTTTGGAAGTACATACACCAGCAAGTTTACAATCTGGATGAGTACCAATCCCAAAGCAAACGAATGGAAACCATTGGTTGATTCATTTGATATTGGCGGCTGGGATCCTTCCTTCTTTACAGATGATGATGGGAAACTGTATATGTATAATGGCAGCAGCAATAAGTTTCCGATGTATGGAGTTGAATTGAACAGGAAAACGATGCAGCCAATGGGAACAAGAAAAGAAATGTATTTATTGGAACCCTGGCGCTTTGGATGGCAACGTTTTGGCGAACACATGGACAATACATTTCTTGATCCGTTTATTGAAGGAAGTCACATGACGAAGTATAACGGAAAATATTATTTGCAATACGGTGCACCCGGCACCGAGTTCAGTGGTTATGCAGATGGATTATTAATAGGCAATAGTCCGTTGGGGCCATTTGAAGCACAGAGTGATCCATTGAGCATAAAACTTGGAGGATTTGTTCGTGGTGCCGGACATGGTGCTACTTTTCAGGATAAGTTTAATAACTATTGGCATATTTCAACAACAGTTCTTTCTGTAAAAAATACATTTGAAAGAAGACTCGGTATTTGGCCAACAGGGTTTGATGCAGATGGCACTATGTATTGCAATACTACGTTTGGAGATTATCCACATTTTATTCCTGCAGCAGGCTTCAATGGAAATAAATATGGAGACAATGGTAAGTCATCCTATTTCACAGGGTGGATGCTGTTGAATTATAATAAACCAGTACAGGTTTCTTCTACCTTGGGTGGCTATGTACCCAACAATGCAGTAGATGAATTAGCCAAAACTTATTGGAGTGCCTTTTCAGGAAATAAAGGAGAGTTTATTCAAACTGATTTAGGAAATGTATCAACTGTCAATGCCGTACAGATTAATTATGCTGATCAGGATGTGGAAGCGAATAGGCTTGGTAAATGGAATGACCAATTCCACCAGTATAAATTATCCTACTCAATAGATGGTAAGAAGTGGACTATGTTAGTGGACAAAAGCAATAACAAAACAGATATTCCGCATGAGTATGTGGAACTGGAAAAACCAGTACAAGCCAGATTCATTAAATTGGAAAATATCAAAATGCCTACCGGCAAGTTTGCTATTAGTGGGTTTAGGGTATTTGGTAATGGTAACGGGATGAAGCCAGCTTCTGTAGAAAATTTCATTGTGCTCCGTACAGAAAAAGATAAACGCAGTGCATTTATAAAATGGAAACCGGTAGATAATGCTTTTGCATACAATATATATTACGGTACTCATCCGGATAAATTATATACCAGCATAATGGTTCATTCCAATAATGAATACTGGATGAAAGCAATGGATGCACAAAAAGCCTATTACTATTCTATCGAATCAATAAATGAAAACGGTACCAGCGAAAGAACAAAGGTTATTAAAGCAGATTAAATGATTAAAAGAGTAATAAATATTGTAGTAGCTTTTTTTCTGTTCACCACTTCTGGTTGGTCGCAGGAAAAAATTCCATATTGGAATGAAGTACAGGCACTCAAAAAAAAGGATAGCATTCAGTTTCCGGTAGCCAACCAGGTTTTACTGATTGGTAGTTCTTCCTTTACCATGTGGAAAGATGTACAGAATTATTTTCCCAAGCATAAAATGTTGAACCGGGCATTTGGTGGATCCTCAT
>LNFJ01000188.1 GCA_001464625.1 Bacteroidia bacterium Ga0077558
GCGGGGAAAATGATTTTGCTTCAAGTGATACAGTAACGGTAGAAACGGTGGTGCAACGATTTAAAACATTGTATGGATTGATCAGAGCAAGATTTGCTTCTACACCCCTATTGTATGTTTCCATGAAACCAAGTCCAAGCCGGGTACATCTGCTGAAAAAATTTGAAGAAGCTAATAACCAAATTGCCCTATTTTTAAAAGAAGATAGAAAAGCTGCCTATGCGGATGTGTTTTCAAAAATGTTGCAACCAGATGGAACGCCAATGACTGATATTTTTTTAGGAGATAATTTACACATGAATGCAAAGGGATATGCCATCTGGAAAAAAGTATTGGAAAAACTTTTACTTAAATAAGTAAATACATGACAACGTATAGAAAAATAGTACTTCCTGTATTATTGCTTTCATTTTACTGGATAAGCTGTAAACAAGAAACAACTCCTGTTACTAAAATTGCGTTCGGCAGTTGTGGCGATCAGGATTGGCCGCAGCCAGTATTAACGCTGGCTGCCAATAATAAACCCGATGCATTTATTTTTTTAGGAGATAATATTTATGGGGATACTAAAAATATGGATACACTGGAGAATAAGTATAAACGCTGGCAAGCACAACCTGATTTTAAAAGATTAGATTCAGCAACCAAAATTTTTGCCACTTGGGATGATCATGATTATGGCTGGAATGACGATGGGAAATATTATGAATTTAAAAAGGAGTCTAAGGAAATTTTTTTAAAATATTTTAAAGAACCAGCTGAAAGTGAAAGAAGAAAGCATGAAGGTATTTATCATACGGAGTATATTAAAAGCGGAGAAAAAACGGTACAATTAATATTGTTGGATGTAAGAACCTTCAGAAGCAATTTATTGCTGTACAAAAAAGGAGATTCGTTACCAAGAAAGGAATATTTCTATACCCCGGATTATAAACCGCATACTTCACTAGATAGTACTTTGTTAGGTGCCGAACAATGGAAATGGCTGGAAGGCGAATTAGCAAAACCTGCCGACCTGCGCCTTATTTGCGGCGGTTCACAATTTAGCAAAAGAAAATGCTGGAGTTGATAAAGAAAACAAAAGCAAATAGTGTACTATTTTTATCCGGCGATGTACACTATGCAGAAATTTCCAAATTACAAGAACCAGGTCTCTATCCAATTTACGATGTCACCTCAAGTGGAATTACCAGCACCTGGGATTTTGCAACCCTGAATAAAAACCGGCTAGAAGGCCCAATTATGGAGAATCATTTTGGTTTATTGACCGTTATCTGGGAAAAAGACCCGGTTATACGAATGGAAATTATTGATAAGCTTAACAATAGTAGAATTGAGTATACAATAAAAGGAAGCGATATACAATTTAAGTAAAAAGTAAAATGTAAGCGATATGAAATGAGCCATCAGGAAAACTTACCAACCGTTAATGAATATTGGCGGCGAATTCTATGTAGCTAGTAAAATAAAAAATATACACATGAAAAAATGGTTCTTTGTACTATTAATGGCAGTAACTGCAACTGCAAATGCGCAGGATGCAAAAATGAAAACCTTCATTGATGCATTGATGAAGAAAATGACAGTGGATGAAAAAATAGGTCAGCTAAACTT
>LNFJ01000189.1 GCA_001464625.1 Bacteroidia bacterium Ga0077558
TTTAATATAAAATCGGTTGCTAAAATTAGAGAGGTACAAAAAGTGGCAGTAGAAGAAAGCCGTTTAAAAATTCCTATGATTTTTGGAATGGATGTGATCCATGGGTATGAAACAGTATTTCCTATTCCATTAGGTTTAAGCTGTAGCTGGGATATGAAGCTGATTGAAAACAGTGCAAGAATTGCAGCGGTAGAAGCAAGTGCCGATGGTATTAACTGGACCTTTAGCCCAATGGTAGATATCAGCCGTGACCCACGGTGGGGCCGCATCTCAGAAGGCAATGGCGAAGACCCTTACCTTGGTAGTGCTATTGCAACCGCAATGGTAAAAGGCTATCAGGGAAATGATTTGAAAGCAAACAATACCATTATGAGTTGTGTAAAACATTATGCCATGTATGGTGCGGCAGAAGCCGGAAGAGATTATAACACCACCGACATGACAAGGCAAACAATGTACAATGTATATTTTCCTCCATTTAAAGCAGCAGCCGATGCAGGGGTGGGAAGTTTTATGGCATCGTTTAATGAAGTGGAAGGTGTGCCTGCAACTGCCAGTAAATGGTTAATGACAGATGTATTAAGAAAACAGTGGGGCTTTAAAGGTTTTGTGGTAACAGATTATACTGGTATTAACGAAATGATTGACCATGGCATTGGTGATTTGCAAACCGTAAGTGCAAGAGCATTGAATGCAGGTATTGATATGGATATGGTAGGTGAAGGTTTACT
>LNFJ01000190.1 GCA_001464625.1 Bacteroidia bacterium Ga0077558
CCAACTACTTCATACTCAGGCCTATCCCAATTTTCGGTAGAAAAAGCATAGAGTGTAAGGTATTCAATGCCAAGCTCTGCAGAACCTTCTACAATATTACGTACACTCTCCACCCCATGAAAATGACCAAAAAGACGGTCCTCGCCTTTTTCTTTAGCCCAGCGGCCATTACCATCCATTATAATAGCAATATGCCGTGGAAGGTGCTCTTTATCTATTTTATCTAAAAGTTCTTGCATATTGATGCCGCTGTATTGAGGGGCACAAAGGTATAAAAAACAAACCCCGAAGCAATAGTTTATCCAACCATATGCTCCGGGATAATTATGTTATGTAAGATGAGCTAGAATCTTCCCCAAACTGCTACTCTCGATTTTCCCCTCACAAAACCTTTTGTTTCGTACCAGAATTCAATTTTACTAAGATGGCGCAAGCCCCCGGTAAGGTCTATAACCCGGCTTTCACTCCCTTGAGCAAACCGGTTTCGAAGTTCAACATCCTGAACACCTCCATTATCAAAATGTATTTTCATAGAATACATTTTTAAAGGACCGTCTGTTACTTTCAATTTTATCTGGCGAACATCGTCTTTCCAGTTTCCAAAATGAATAACATCATGGTCAACTCCAAAGCCAACATTTTTGTCGCCGAGAAAAAACCAATCTCCGGCTGTTTTGTTCGTAGCGGTAAAAGCAGTAGTAAGGCTGAATACAGTTATAATAAAAGCACTGTATAAAACTGTTGTAAGGCGCATAGTGATAAGTGTTTGGTGAATGAATATATTACAATCAGGTAGACTTATACTTCATTATAGTAGTTTAATGCACTACTAAATTTACTACTTATCGGTATTATTAGTAAGATTACTTAGCAGTTGGGCATCTGTAACTGGTCTTTTTGTTTGCTGTTGCCTCTTTGTCTGTCTGTAATTCCAATTGGTTCTCCCAATTCGTAGGACCGATCGTACAAAAGAAATGCATCGGACGGGCTACCATCGGGGTTGGTAGGAAAAGTAAGCGGACTTACATAGGTTTTACTTACATCATCCAGGTAGTCTGTATTAGTAAAGCGATGTAATAATTCAAAGCCAATATTAATTCTTTCGTTCAAGGCATATTTAATGCCGCCGCCAAATGGAATGCAAATAGCCATGGAACTGTATTGCTTACGGTCAGGATATAAATTGCTTCCTTGGCCTTCTGTTCCTAAAGGACGAAGCAATACCTTTCTTCCACCCAAATAAGCGTATGGATCGTAGCTAAAAATACCAGCACCAAATGTTATATAGGGAGTGAAACTATACTCCGGTTCGCCAGGCATAAAGCGGAAAAAATTAAAATCCCCTTGTAATGTCAACTCCCAAACCCGGCTGTTAAAGCTGAGGTTGCGGGTATTCATGTATTCATTATGCGTATTATATTGATCAGAATAACCTAATTGAGCAAAAGAAGCTCCCACTCGTAAAGCGATATAATTGCCGAAGTTTTTACGGAAGAAAAGACTGCCAGCCAGCTTAGTCCTGTTTATACGGCCACGGGTATTCAAATCACCAAAATAATGACCCCCGCCAAGGCCAATGCCAAACTCACCTTCCTGTACTATAGCATTCTGTGCCTGTAGGCTATTGCCTGCAAGGATGGCAAAAAAGCAGCATGTAATAGCGGCTGTAAACTTTTTCATCATAACTAATTAAATATGGTCCGGGATTACTTAGAACGATAAAAATAGGATTTTCTTGTAAGGAAGCTTCCTTTTAGTTGCGTTTATCTAGGCCCCAGGAGAGTTTATTGCGGAGGGTTTGCAAAAAATTATTCTCACTGAGCCTTATAAGATTTAGGTCAAAGCTTTCCTTTTTAACGGCCAGTTGCACATTTTTACTGATAATTTCCCTTCTTGAATCTAATGCACAGATAATTTGCTCAGAGCGGCTTTCGATCTCAAATGAGATAATATTATCATCGGGAACAATAAT
>LNFJ01000191.1 GCA_001464625.1 Bacteroidia bacterium Ga0077558
TTCTTCGGATG
Organism: Bacteroidia bacterium Ga0077558; assembly: GCA_001464625.1. Taxonomy (GTDB): domain Bacteria; phylum Bacteroidota; class Bacteroidia; order Chitinophagales; family Chitinophagaceae; genus JJ008. The sequence goes on from LNFJ01000191.1 coordinate 12, forward strand.
CATTAAGTGATTTGGGACGAGATGTATTGGGAGGCGGCACTAATTGATAAGTGTGGAAGAGCAATATCACATACCAGTATTGCTTGCGGAAACAATTGACGGCCTCAACATCCAACCTGATGGTGTTTATGTGGATTGCACTTTTGGAGGTGGCGGACATTCCAAAGCCATTCTTTCAAAATTGAGTGCAACAGGTAAGCTGATTGCTTTTGACCAGGATGACGATGCAAGAAAAAACCTGCCGGACGATGAGCGGATCATTTTTGTTCCGCAAAACTTTCGTCACCTGCAACGGTTTCTTCGCCTGCATAATATTTCAGCGGTTGATGGTATAATGGCCGACCTCGGCGTAAGCAGCCACCAGTTTAATGAAGCGGACAGAGGATTTTCTATTCGCTACAATGCTGAGTTGGATATGCGTATGGACCAACGCCAAACATTGACTGCTTTTGATGTAGTGAACACTTATACTGAACAACGATTGCACAAATTATTTGAACAGTATGGAGAAGTAACAAACTCCAAAACATTGGCTAAAAAAATTGTTGATGTTCGCAGCACAGCCTCACTTAAAACCATTGATGGTTTTAAAAATGCACTCCGGGAAATAGTGAAAGGAAATCCCAATAAGTACTTCGCCCAGGTTTTCCAGGCATTAAGAATAGAAGTGAACGATGAATTAGGTGCGTTGAAAGAAATGCTGGAGCAGATCCCATCCTTGTTAAAGCCCGGAGGCAGAGTGGCCATCATTACATTTCATTCCCTTGAGGACAGACTGGTGAAGAATTTTTTCCGCCGTGGTTCATTTGATGAGCCGGAAGAGAATCCTTTTATCAATACCGAATCAGTAAGCGAAATGAAGATCTTAACAAAAAAGCCGATCGTACCAACGGATAATGAGATGAAACAAAATTCCAGGTCGAGAAGTTCGAAGTTGAGAATAGCAGAGAAAGTCGGGAGTCATGAGTCGTAAGTCGGTAGTAGCGAAAAGTAAAAAAGAACAGTTACATATATAAGGTGTAAAGATTTTTGGTAAATCTATATCCTTTGAAATCAACCCCTCCTAGCAATATGGGAGAAATGAAAAACCAGAACTAACGAGCTAACAACTCATTTTATGCAGGAACAAGAAACACAAAAAGAACAGGACCTAAAACCAGAACCACCTGCTATGCAGGCCAACTGGAAGCGATGGCTGAATTATCAGTCTATCGTAAAACAGGTGCCGTTCTTTTTGTTCCTCGCATTGCTGGCGGTGATGTACATATTTAACGGGCATTATGCAGATAATACGATCCGTAAAATAAATCGCACTGCTAAAGAAGTAAAAGAATTGAAGTATGAGTACATCGCTGTAAAAAGTAAAGTGATGTACCAGAGCAAGCAAAGTGAATTGGTGAAAGCAGTGGAGCCATTAGGATTAAAAGAATTGGTTCAATCGCCGGTGGTGTTAAAAGACACAACAGGGAACAATTAAGAGAATTAAATAAGCCTTTCTCTGGACGGTGAAAAGGCGGACGAATACAACTAACAACAACTAAATCAAACCAACGGACTAAATCCGGAGGTTAAAAGCGGACAGTGGACGTTAAACGTGACATATTATGGAGGGTGTACCTCAGTTTTGTAGGCATCGTGGTGCTTAGCTTCCTTGTCCTCGGCAGAGCTTTCTACATTCAAAAATTTCAGGGTAATCACTGGCGCAACATGAGCGACAGTTTACATCAGCGTTTTGTTTCTCTTGAAGCGGAAAGAGGTACGATCTACAGCGAAGATGGACAAATGCTTAGCACTTCCATTCCCACCTTCGATATCTACATTGATTTTAATGCAGACGGATTAACAGAGAAAAAAGGGAAACGTTTTCATGAGAATGTTGACTCCTTCGCCATTTCAATGGCTGATTTTTTTAAAGACAAAACGGCTGCGCAGTATAAAAAAGATTTGAAAACTGCTTTCAATAAAAATCAGCGTTACTATCCGTTAAAAAAGAAATTGAATTTTGAAACGTATAAAGTGTTCCGTGAATTTCCGTTGGTAAGACAAGGAAGAAATAAAAGTGGTGTAATTGTAGAAGTGAATAGCAAAAGAGAAACACCATTTGGCTTATTGGCAAACAGAACAATAGGTTTATCAAGAGAATTTAAAGATGCTAATAACGCCGCTAAAAAACAGAATGTTGGTTTAGAAAGAAGTTATGATACGGTGTTGAGCGGTCATGATGGACAGCGATTAGTTCGATACATCGCCGGTGGAACTGCTATTCCGGTTGAAGGTTCGCAAACAGATCCTGTAAATGGAAAAGATATATATACAACAATCGATGTAAATATTCAGGACATTACTGAAACGGCCTTGTTGAGAATGATGCAGCAATGTGAAGGTCCATATGGTACTGCAATCGTAATGGAAACAAGTACGGGTAAGATTAAAGCGATGGCCAATTTAGGTCGTCGTAGCGATGGTACTTATTGGGAAGATGATAATTATGCGTTGCGGGTTACAGAGCCTGGATCTACAATTAAGTTGGCAACATTGTTAGCAGTATTAGATAAAGGAAGCAGCACTATTGATGAAAAAGTATATGTAGGCGGTGCAGGAAGATTGGAGGTATTATCAGTAAAAGATTGCTTTGCGCATAGTTCGAATGTGGGTATGAGCAAACTTGCTTTCAAAGCATTTGGAAACAATCCTTCTGAGATCAAAAATTATTTCAAAAAATTCCATTTAGATACAAGATCACCGATTGACTTAATGAATGTGCCAAAACCAACAATGGCGCCTTTGTCAACTGCAAAAGGTGAAGCTGGTTTGGGAAATATGTTGTGGATGAGTTTTGGTTATGCGGTACAGGTTAGTCCTTTGCACACACTTACCTTATATAATGCAGTGGCAAATAATGGTAAGATGATGAAGCCTTATTTAGTGAACGGCATTCAAAGCAATGGAGTTGTTACAAAAGAATTTTTGCCAACAGTAATGGATGAAAATATTTGTAAGCCGGAAGCAATTAAGAATGCACAAGATGCTATGCGGGCAGTAGTAACGGAAGGTACCGCAAGAAAAGCTTTAGCAGGACTGCCATTTGCTGTAGCAGGTAAAACAGGAACTGCCCATGTATCGGATGGCGCAATTAAATATGCCCATGGAGTTTACCAGGCAACATTCGTAGGATATTTTCCGGCTGATAAACCCATTATGGTGGCACATTAGCGGCACCGGTATTTAAAGAAATTGCTACCAAGCTGTATGCAATGTATGTAGAGAACAAGAATGCATCCTTGTACGCTGCTGCAAAAGACAGTGCAAAGTTTTTCTATTCGGGTTATACGACGGATATAAAGAATGTATTCCAGACAATGAATATGTCTTACAAAGATTCATCATCTAACAGTAATTGGACAAGTGTATATGCGGCCAATTATCAACCAGTGATGAAGCAGGCAACAGTTCGCAAGCAGGTAATGCCAAATGTGAGAGGAATGGGTTTGAAAGATGCAGTTTACCTCTTAGAGAATATGGGATTGAAAGTAGCCATAAAAGGAAAAGGAAAAGTGGCGATGCAATCTGTTGCTCCGGGAACAGCATTGGCAAAAGGAATTACAGTGATACTTGAATTAAGTTAAGAGGGTTTATAGTTTGAAGTTTAAAGTTTGTTGTTATCGTGTTATTGCAAGATGTATTATATAGAGTAGGGATCAGGTCGGTGGCGGGAAGTACATCGGTTGAAGTAAATGACATACAAATTGATTCGAGAAAGATAAAGCCCGGAAGTGTATTTGTAGCAGTAAAAGGAATAGCGGCAAACGGTCACCAGTTCATTGACAAAGCAATTGAGAATGGCGCTATAGTAATAGTAGGAGAAGAATTGTCCGCTGAGAAGAAAGAAGGTGTTGTATATGTGCAGGTCGAAAATAGTGCAAGTGCTGCGGCATACATGGCGAGTAATTTTTACGACAAGCCATCAGAGAAAGTAAAGCTGGTGGGAGTGACGGGGACGAATGGAAAGACAACGATAGCAACATTATTATATAAGCTCTTTACAAGATTGGGATATAAATGTGGATTGTTAAGCACTGTTGAAAATCAGATCGGAGAAAAAGTAGTGCCAGCAACGCATACCACACCGGATGCTATTAGCCTTAACCAGTTGTTAAGCCAGATGGCGAATGAAGGATGCACACATGTGTTCATGGAAACAAGTTCACATGCTATTCATCAACATAGGGTAACCGGTTTGCAGTATGCAGGTGGAATTTTCAGCAACATCACACATGATCACCTGGACTATCATCAAACATTTGATGAATACATCCGGGTAAAGAAAGCCTTCTTTGATTCATTATCATCATCCGCATTTGCCATCAGCAATGCAGATGATAAAAGAGGAACAGTGATGCTGCAGAATACCAATGCCAAAAAGTATTACTACAGTCTGAAAACAGTGGCAGAGTTCAAAGGAAAGATTTTGGATAACAGCCTCAGTGGTTTGATGATGACGGTGAATGATATAGAAGTTCATTTTCGATTGATTGGTGAATTCAATGCGTATAATCTTTTAGCAGTGTATGGCGCAGCACTTTGTTTGGGAGAAGATAAACAAGAAGTGTTAACAGCGTTGAGTGTATTAACCGGTGCAGAAGGACGATTTGATTATATCGTTTCGCCAAATGAAAATGTAATTGCGATTGTTGATTATGCACATACACCGGATGCTTTATTAAATGTGCTGGCAACGATAAAGAAACTGAAGAAAGGATTTGAGCAGGTGATAACAGTGGTTGGTTGTGGTGGAGACAGGGACAGAACAAAAAGACCGGTGATGGCAGAGGCGGCATGCGAACATAGTGACAAAGTGATCTTTACCAGCGACAATCCAAGAAGTGAAGACCCGGCTCAGATAATAAAAGATATGGAAGAAGGATTAGCGGTATCACATAGAAAAAAATATATCTCGATAGTTGACAGAAAAGAAGCGATCAAAACGGCGATAAGTTTAGCGAAGCCTGAAGATATCGTACTGATTGCAGGAAAAGGACATGAAAAGTACCAGGAAATAAAAGGAGTGAGGAATCACTTTGATGATAAGGAAGAAGTGAAAGAGATGTTTGAGTTATTAGACAAGTAAGAAACTAAAATCAGAAACAACAAACTAGGAATGCTATATCACTTATTTGATTGGCTTAATAGTGAAGGAATAAAGTTCCCGGGGCATCGTCTCTTTGAATTCATCACTTTCCGTGTATTGATAGCCGTGTTGTTGTCGCTTTTTATCACCACATTCTATGGTAAAAAGCTAATTAAGTTCTTACAAAAGAAGCAGATAGGTGAAAGTATAAGGGAAGAAGGATTGGCGGGGCAAGAAAGTAAAAAAGGTACACCAACGATGGGTGGAATCATTATTATTCTCGCCATCATTATACCCACCTTGTTATTGGCAGATCTGACAAAAGTATATGTGCAGTTAATGTTAGTGAGTACGGTGTGGTTAGGTATAATAGGTTTTATAGATGATTACCTGAAGCTGAAGGGAAAAAGGCAGGCTGAACTAAAAGGAGAGAAATATTCCAAGAGTGGAAAAGATGGTTTAGCAGGATGGTTTAAAATTTTGGGGCAGGTTGGATTAGGAATAACAGTTGGAGCAACACTTTATTTTAATAGTGAAGTAAGAATATGGCGAGAGTATGTTGGAACAGTGCCACCAACTGATCCAAAGACAATTGTTATACAAAAGCAGGTTAATGGAAGTACAAAATATTTTGTGGAAGCGAATACGGCAACGGTAACAACCATTCCGTTTGTAAAAAATCATGAGTTTAATTACTCAAAACTGTTACCGGCTTCGTGGAGAGATTACACATGGGTTCTTTACATATTGGTTGTGATTTTTATTA
>LNFJ01000192.1 GCA_001464625.1 Bacteroidia bacterium Ga0077558
ATAAGTTCAGTTTGGGTAAATGATTTTATTACGCAAATGGAATATGCCTATGCAGCAGCTGATATTGTAGTAGCCCGTTCGGGAGCTATGACTGTTGCTGAGTTATGTGTTGTTAAAAAGCCCGTTTTATTCGTACCCTATCCTTTTGCTGCAGAAGATCATCAGACTGTGAATGCAATGATGTTGGTAAAAAAGAATGCTGCATTGATGGTAAAAGATAGTGAAGCAATGCAAAAGTTAGGATTTATGACGATTGAGTTATCTATGGATGAGAGCAAACAAAAAGAATTAATAAAAAATATATCTGCATTAGCAATTGCCGATGCAGATAAGAAAATAGCAGAAGAAATTTTGAAAGTGATTTAGGAATCATGAACGTACGAGTTAATACTGTCCTTATGAATGCCCCTTTCAAGGGGCTTGACAAGATGAACGAGGTGTATTTTATCGGAATTGGAGGAATAGGAATGAGTGCCATTGCAAGATTTTTTAATGCAAGTGGTGTGAAAGTAAGCGGATACGATAAAACACCAACGGTATTGACAAAGGAATTGGAAGGGAGTGGAATAGCTGTTCACTACGAAGAGAATGTTGATATGATCCCGAAAAAAGTTGACCTGGTAGTTTATACACCAGCGATACCGTCAGAACACAAGGAGTTGATTTATTACAGGGAGAACGGATTTAAAGTGGTGAAGAGAAGCGATGTATTACAAATAATTAGTGAGAGTTCTTTTAATATATGTATTGCAGGCACACATGGCAAAACAACTATTACCACCATGGTAGCGCATTTGTTAAGTGCTGTTAATTATGGAACCAATTTTTGGAGTAGTGAAAGAAATGTATGTGTGATTGAAGCGGATGAGTATGACAGAAGTTTTTTGAAGTTGAGTCCTGATATCGCCATTATAACAGCCATGGATGCTGATCACCTGGATATATATGGTACAGCAGAAGCGGTGGAGCAAGCATTTATTGATTTTAGTAAACGGGTGAAACCGGGTGGAGTAGTAATAGGAAAATTCGGATTGGAGAGAACAAAAGAGTTGAAATCGCAAGAATATCTCTCATATAGTTTGCAGAATGAAAGTGCGGATGTATATGCAACGAATATCCGGATGATGAATGGAAGTTATGAGTTTGATGTGATGATGCCAGATAATATGCTGGAGAATGTGAAGCTGAATATGGGAGGAATGCATAATATAGAAAATGTAATAGCTGCCATTGCGGTAGCCAGTTCTTTGGGAATAGAAAATGAAAGAATCAAAGCAGCGGTTGAAAATTTTCGGGGAGTTAAGAGAAGGTTTGAGTACATCATCAAAAATGAACGATTAGTTTTTATTGATGATTATGCTCATCACCCCGAAGAACTGAGGGCTTTGATAATCGGAGCAAAAACTTTGTTCAAGCAGAAAAAGTGTACGATCATTTTTCAACCGCACTTATATAGCAGGACAAAAGATCTGGCAGATGGGTTTGCAGAAGTGCTTGATTTAGCAGACGAAGTGATTTTGTTGCCTATTTATCCGGCGAGAGAGTTGCCGATTGATGGAGTAAGCAGCGAAATGATAGTAGATAAAATGAAGAGTGATAATAAAAGGGTTTTAGGAGAAGACGAGTTAGCGAATTGGATAAAAGAGAATTACGCCAAAACGGTTAATAAAGAATTTGGAGAAGTGTTGATAACAGCAGGGGCAGGTGACATTGACATGCTGGTAGAACCTATTAAAAATGAATTAAAAGATATATAAGAGTGAATGTAAAATCAACCATAAAGAGAATATTGTTTGTTGCCATATGGCTTTGTATTGGCGGAGGCATGTTCATATTATTAATGGCTGCCATCAGCACCAAGAAAAAAGGACATTGCAGTGACTATGTTATTACACTAAAAGGAGCAGATAAAAATTTGTTTATAGATCAGAAGGATGTGGAGCAGTTGTTAAAGAAAGCAACGAAAGGAGATATTAAAGGTGAGCCGGTTGTTTCTTTTAACCTGCATGAGTTGGAGAAAATGCTGGAGCATAATACCTGGATAAATGAGGCTGAACTATATTTTGATAACAAAGATGTATTGCATGTAACGGTTACAGAGAAAGAACCTGTGGCAAGAGTGTTTACTACAGCAGGGAATTCTTTTTACATAGATAGTGTAGGAAATAGAATCCCATTGTCGGATAAGTTAAGTGCAAGGGTTCCTGTTTTTACCGGTTTTCCGGAAAAGAAAAAATTAATAGGAAAAGATAGTGTGTTATTAATGGAAGTAAAAGCAATTGCCAACCATGTTAACAACGATGCCTTCTGGCAATCGCAGGTGGCACAAATAGATATTACGCTGGAGCGAAATTTTGAAATGGTACCAGTTGTTGGTAATCACCTGGTAAAATTGGGGAATGGAGAAAATATAGATAAGAAGTTTAACCGGCTGATGATTTTTTATAAACAAGTATTAAGCAAGACTGGCTTTGACAAATACAAAATTATTGATGTACAGTATAAAGGACAAGTTGTTACATCAAAATATGCAGGCAATGCAAAAGTTGATTCAATACAATTGAGAAAGAATGTAGAAAAATTACTGCGTCAGTCAATTGAGGCAGAGAACGATACTGTTATAAAAGCTTTGCCACCAGTGGTGAAATTGGAAAAAGATTCAGCTACCACTCCCGATCCATCCCTGCAGGATAATTTGATGAACAATCCTGCAAAGAACAAGAGTCCCAACCCTTTGAAATCTACTTTACCGAAAACAACAGTGAAAAAAGATAATAAAGTAACGAAAGATAAAGAGCCAAAACCTAAACCAGCACCTAAGAAACCAAAAGCGGTAATGCCGGCTAAGGTAGTGGAGGAAGCGAATGGAGGATATAATTAGGCGAAGAGTTTAAAGGAAAAGAAGGAAAGAAAGAGAATATCACGGAGAGTACGCAGAGATGAAATGATATAGATGAACAGTGAGTTGGCAAAATGGTGAGTATAGAACAGAACGATGAAGAGTGATTATTCTTTCCTTCCACAGTAAGAAAAGAATAACAGAACAAGTTCGCAAGGGACGATGATAGTAGCAAAGGTGCTTGGTAAATAAAAAACAACGAACGATTTCGATAAAAACAACAACAACTAAAAACATCAATTATGAACAACGAACAACCCATTATTGTCGGTCTGGACATTGGTACCACCAAGATCGCTGTAATTGCCGGACGCAAAAATGAGTTTGGCAAATTGGAGATTCTTGGATTCGGAAAATCCAACTCCAATGGTGTGAAGCATGGTCAGGTGCTGAACATCGATGAAACAATCAAAGCAATTAAAAGTGCATTGGAAAATTGTTTTGCATCTAATCCTAACCTGGATGTGAACGAAGTGTATGTAGGTATTGCAGGGCACCACATAAAAAGTTTGCAAACCCGTGGCGATATTGTTCGTCAGAAAACAGATGAAGAAATTACACAACGAGAAATTGATCAGCTGATCGATGATCAGTATAAAACATACATTCCTGCCGGTGATCAGATCATTGATGTGATTCCGCAAGAATTCACCGTTGATAATTTTCAAAACATTCCTAATCCAATTGGATATGGCGGTGTAAAGATTGGTGCAAATTTCCACATCATAACTGGTGATAAGAATGCAATCAAGAATATCAATCGCAGTGTAGAAAAGGCTGGATTGTTTACTAAAGATTTAGTGTTGCAGCCGTTAGCTTCATCTTCTGCCGTAATGGGACAAGAAGACTTGGAAGCAGGTGTTGCCATCGTTGATATTGGTGGTGGTACTACTGACCTTGCTGTTTTCTATGAAGGTATTTTGAAACACACAGCAGTTATTCCTTTCGCTGGTGAAAATATTACCAATGATATTAAAACAGGTTTGGGTGTATTGAAAACACAAGCCGAACAAATGAAAGTGCAGTTTGGTAGTGCATTGGCGAATGAAGCAAAAGCAAATGCTTATATCACTATTCCCGGGTTAAGAGGAATGCCTGCAAAAGAGATCAGTGTAAAAAATTTGGCAAATATTATCCAGGCAAGAATGAGTGAGATCATGGATTTTGTTACCTATCACTTAAAGCAAGTTGGTTTAGAAAATCGCATGTTGAATGGTGGTATCATTCTTACAGGTGGTGGTTCTCAATTAAAACATCTTATTCAATTAACAGAATATGTAACTGGTTTGCCAGCAAGAATTGGTTTCCCGAACGAACATTTAGCTGCTGGTCATATTGAAGAATTGGCAAAACCTACTTACTCTACTTGTATTGGACTAATACTGAAAGGGTATGATGATTATGAGCATAACCGTAAACAGTTTGAAAAAGAATACAAAAAAGTCGAAGTACCCGACGGATTAAAGAATAATGGAACAGAAGAAGTTATAGTGACTGTTGAAGAAGCAGCAGTAGACACAGGAAAGAGAAGAAGAGGGCTGAACAATTTCTGGGGCAAATTCAAAGACGGAATTATTGATTTGTTTAAGGAAGAGGAAGACAAGCATTTATAAAAGTAGCTAACACCAGAAAACTAAAAATCATTACTAATTACTTAATTCAACAACTATGATTCATTTTGATTTGCCAAAAGAACAATCTTCTATCCTGAAAGTGATTGGTGTAGGTGGTGGCGGTGGAAATGCGGTAAACCACATGTTCAGTCAGCATATTGACGGTGTTAATTTTATTATATGCAATACAGATGCACAGGCATTAGCCAATAGTGGTATTCCTAACAGAATCCAACTTGGCCCCCATCTTACACAAGGGTTGGGTGCAGGTGCTAATCCTGATATTGGTCGTCAGGCAACCGAAGAGTCGTTAGAGGAAATCAAACGCATATTGGAAGTAAATACCAAGATGGCATTCATCACGGCAGGCATGGGTGGAGGAACAGGAACTGGAGGAGCTCCCATTATTGCTAAAATTTGTAAAGATCTTGGCATATTGACCGTTGGTATCGTTACGACACCTTTTGCGTATGAAGGAAAGAAAAGACAACAACAGGCAGAAGAAGGAATAAAAGTATTAAAGGGTTATGTAGATACCTTGTTAGTGATTAGCAACGACAAGTTGCGCCACCAGTTTGGCAATTTGAAAATGAGGGAGGCTTTTGAAAAAGCTGATAATGTATTAGCTACCGCAGCAAAATGTATTACGGATGTAATCAACAGTACGGGTCAGATAAACGTTGACTTTGCAGATGTATGTACTGTAATGCGCAATGGTGGTGTGGCTATATTGGGTAATGCGGAAGCCTCTGGCGAACATAGAGCACAACAGGCAATTGAAGAAGCAATGAATTCTCCATTGTTGAATGATAGCGATATTAAGGGAGCTAAATGGATTCTTATTAATATCAATTCATCTGCCGGAGAACATGAGTTTACGATGGACGAAGTAGAAGTAATCCAGAATTATTTATTAGCTCAGGCTGGTGATGGCACTGATGTTATTCTTGGTATGGGCTATGATAGCACATTGGGAGACAAAATTGGCATCACCTTAATTGCAACTGGGTTTGAACATAAAGATCCATTTGCTAAACCTGTAGTAAAAAAAGAAGAACCAAAACCAGAAGAGAAAATTGTAATGGTGTTGGGTAAAGTGGAAGAGGAGAAACCTCTACGGGTAGTAAAGAGTGAGCAAATAGATAAAGTAGCAGAAAAAGAGATGGAAGTAATGGAAGCATCCCTGCAATCGCCGGTTGTAGAGCAAGAAGATTATCTGATGCCGAAATTGGTAGAGGAACCACCAATCATAATGGCTCCTGTTATAGATTTTACAGATTTGAAAGAAGAAGTAGCTGATATTATTCACTATGAATTGCAAACAGAGAAGGCAATTCCTGTTTTACATGCAAACGAAAAAATACTTAGTAATACTACGGATGAAATGGCAAGTACATCTACTGTTGGCAAAATGTCAATTGTAGGAAAAGATGAAAGTATAATTTCAACCAATCAATTACAATCCGTTTCCCAACCGATTATAGAAAAAGATGCTGAGCTGATACTCAGTATTAAAGATAGTAGCTCTCCTGTGGCTGCAGCATCGGGAGGTTACCTGGCCAGACCG
>LNFJ01000193.1 GCA_001464625.1 Bacteroidia bacterium Ga0077558
AGGTACTCTTTTACTTTTTTTTCTTTACCGCTAACTACCCGTAGCACAAACCATTTGGTATCCTGCTGCTGGGTGTTTTCAGTACTTGTAGTATTCGTAGTTGCTTCCATGACCTCTTAGTAAAGTTGATTATAAAAAAGCTTCAATGCATTACCGATGGCGGTATCCATTCCAAGCACCACAAATGTGATTACAATGGTAGCAGCCAGTACAATCATAGTTGATTGTTGTAACTGAGGCCAGGTAGGCCAGGTTACTTTCTCTGTCAGCTCTTTATAAGACTCCTTAAAATAATTAGCAATCTTGATCATAAAATTCAATGTTTGATAAGTTCAGCTATTACAGTTTGTTGTTTAAAAACTTCAAACTTAATCAGCACGGGCACTAGGATTCGAACCCAGATCAAAGGTTTTGGAGACCCGTATGCTACCGTTGCACCATGCCCGTATGAAAGCTAAAAGCTATTAGCGGTTAGGCCAATAGCTTCTAGCATTATTTTTCAAAGATAACTTTTTTTCTGAAAAGCTTTAGGCTATTAGCTAAAGCTTTAAGTTATCTACTTTTATTACTTAATGATCTCAGTTACCTGACCTGCACCAACTGTACGGCCACCTTCACGAATCGCAAATTTCAAACCTTTTTCCATTGCGATCGGTTGGATCAACTTAACAGTGATTGAGGTATTATCACCAGGCATAACCATTTCAGTACCTGCTGCTAATTCAACTTCTCCAGTTACGTCCGTAGTACGGAAGTAGAACTGAGGGCGGTATTTCTGGAAGAATGGAGTGTGACGTCCACCTTCATCTTTGCTCAATACGTAAACTTCACCTTTGAAATCAGTGTGTGGAGTGATAGAACCTGGCTTACAGATAACCATACCACGACGGATTTGAGTTTTCTCAATACCACGTAATAAAAGACCTGCATTATCTCCAGCTTCACCTTCGTCCAACAATTTGCGGAACATCTCAACACCAGTACAAACTGAGTTAAGAGGTGCATCCATCAAACCTACGATCTCAACTGCTTCACCAACTTTGATACGACCTCTTTCGATACGACCTGTAGCAACTGTACCACGACCTGTGATAGAGAATACATCCTCTACAGACATCAGGAACGGAAGATCAACCGGACGAGGAGGCAATGGAATATAAGAATCAACAGCATCCATCAATTCTGTGATAGCACCGATCCATTTTTCTTCACCAGCCAATGCGCCAGTTGCAGAACCTTTGATGATTGGGGTATTGTCACCGTCAAAGCCACGTTTAGTAAGCTCTTCACGGATTTCCATTTCAACCAGTTCCAATAATTCTGGATCTTCTACCAGGTCAACTTTATTCATAAACACCACCATTGTTGGTACACCTACCTGGCGAGCCAAAAGGATGTGTTCTTTAGTTTGAGGCATAGGTCCGTCAGTAGCGGCAACTACAAGGATAGCACCGTCCATCTGAGCAGCACCAGTAATCATGTTTTTCACATAGTCGGCGTGACCAGGACAGTCAACGTGTGCATAGTGACGAGTATCAGTTTGGTACTCAACGTGAGCTGTATTGATAGTGATACCCCTTTCTTTTTCTTCAGGAGCTCCATCAATATCATCATATTTTTTAGCTGTCGCCAGGCCTCTTTTAGAAAGAACTTCTGTAATTGCGGCAGTCAATGTGGTCTTACCATGGTCAACGTGACCAATCGTACCAATGTTTACGTGGGGTTTGTCCCTCTTAAAGGTCTCTTTTGACATTGTTATCGGTTTTTAATTGTGTTTTACTAATTGTTGTTTTTATTCAATGAAGCCAGCAGTATTGCTACTATCAGCTTTTGTTGCATCGCACCCTTGTACTTTCTGTTCTCTTCTCAGCAATTATTCGACTTTTATAAAGAGCCGTTAGTGAGAATCGAACTCACGACCTCTTCCCTACCAAGGAAGTGCTCTACCACTGAGCTACAACGGCTTTTCACTACCGTCGCAGGCAGTATTCGAAACTGGAGCGGAAGACCGGGCTCGAACCGGCCACCTGAAGCTTGGAAGGCTACCGCTCTACCAAATGAGCTACTTCCGCTGATAATTACTTTTAAAAGAACTAATTCATCAAATCAACCCGCTTTCGCTAAAAGCTGCGGCGGTAAAGTGGGCAGAGCTGGATTCGAACCAACGTACTCGTGAGAGAACAGATTTACAGTCTGTCGCCTTTAGCCACTCGGCCATCTGCCCCCAATTAATCCGACGCTAATCAGTTGCTCTACCAACTGAGCTATTTCGGCTTGTTTAAATGCAATAAAGAGCTACCCCCATTTTTGGGAAGGCAAAGGTAAGGGAAATTAATAATTGGAAAAATTTTGGAGTAGGATTTTTTTGTTTGTTTTCAACTACTTGTGAATAATTGAGTGAAAATAATTGAATGTGCCAAAAAATTGGTTTGCAACAGGGTTGATTTAGTTGTTGCTGGTAGGAGTTTTCGGCTGATTGAATGCTATTTTCTTTTGCATTGTTGAACCTCAATAAAACCTGCATTAAAATGTTCTACCGATAACATTTTACTCGTTTTAAATGGTAATACTTGAATATGCCCAGTAGAATTAATTAATTTAGTACAAGAGTGCGACGCAACAAAAGCTGGTAGTAGTAATGCAGTTGGTAAACATAAAAAAGACCCCACCAAAGTGAGGTCTGTAATTTTCTAAGCGGCTTGTTTTTCTTTATTTCTTTTGATTTGAGTTACCATCGAGTCGAATGCATTATCAAACGACTCTTCAAATGATTTACTAGTTGATTTTACAAAAAAATTGTGTCTCGGCACATGCACCCTGATCTCAGCAATCTTGTCCTTAATGTTATGGACAACATTGTCTAGTTTTAAAAACACATTTACCTGAATGATGCGGTCACTGAATTGTTTCAGTTTCTC
>LNFJ01000194.1 GCA_001464625.1 Bacteroidia bacterium Ga0077558
ATCATCGCATTAATACTCATGCAGGTTAACAGTAACCTGAAGAAAATGAGTGATGATGCAGAAGGTATCAGCCGCCCCGAACAGGTTCCTTTCTATAAGAACAAAATATACATTGCTATGATGGCCCTGATTTTCTTTGCAGTGGCCGGATATTATTTCAGCAAAGCAGCTATCGGATTGGGCCGCCAAACAGATTATGCGCCGGTTCAACCTATTTACTACTCACATAAAGTACATGCTGGTATCAACCAGATCAGTTGTTTGTATTGCCACGGTTCTGCATGGGACAGCAAGCATGCAGCAATCCCTGCAGTGAATATTTGTATGAACTGTCATAAGTCCATCAACGAATATGTAAAAGGTCCGAAATTGTATGATGAAGCTGGTAATGAAATTAATGGTACAGCAGAAATAGCCAAACTATATAAAGCAGCAGGCTTTGATCCTGCAAAACCAAACGATTGGGATCCTTCCAAAGCAAAACCAATTGAGTGGGTAAAAATTCACAACCTGCCTGACCATGTTTACTTTAACCACTCACAGCACATAAGAGCTGGTAAAGTACAATGTCAAAGTTGCCATGGGGAAGTAACTGCCATGGACGAAGTAAAACAGGTTTCTGAATTAAGCATGGGCTGGTGTGTAAACTGTCACAGAGAAACAAAAGTTGATTTCAACTACAGCGACAGCACTGGTAACAAATTCTACAGCATTTACGAGAAGTTTCATAATGATATAAAGAGCCGCAAAATGGATAGTGTTAGTGTGAAAGATATCGGTGGTTTGGAATGTCAGAAATGTCACTATTAATAATGAGCAGATTCGAAATTTTCGAGTTGTCAAATTTTCAAATTTTACTATGAGCCAAAACAAGTACTGGCAAAGTTTCGGAGAGGTGAATGACCCGGAGAACCTTAAAAAGTTATCCCAGGATGAATTCCAGGAAGAACTGCCTTTTGAGGGTTTTGATGATAAAGGACTGATAGATGCCAAAGCTCCCCGCAGGGATTTCTTAAAGTATCTCGGTTTTAGTACCGCTGCTGCTACATTAGCCGCCAGTTGTAAAATACCGGTGAAGAAAGCAATTCCTTATGCTAACAAACCAGAAAATCTTGTTCCGGGTGTAGCAAAGTATTATGCTACTACTTATATACAAGATGGTGATGTAATACCTGTTGTTGCTAAAGTAAGAGATGGTCGTCCTATCAAAATCGAAGGAAATGATCTTTCTTTTACAGGTGGTGGTACAACTGCCCGTTCTCAGGCTTCTGTTCTTGATCTTTATGATACTTATCGTGCAAAATTTCCATTGCACCGTGTTACAAAAGGAACCGACGTTACATTCCAGGAAGTTCCTACGTTTGAGCAATTTGATAAAATGGTGGGTGATGCAATGAAAGCTGCAACTGGTTCAGTTGTATTGCTTACATCAACCATCACTTCTCCATCTACAAAAGAAATCATTGCTAAGTTTCCGAACTTAAAGCATGTACAATATGATGCCGTTTCTTATAGCGGTATGTTGCTTGCCAACGAAGTAAGTGGCTTTGGAAGAAAAATCCCCAATTATAATTTTGCAGCAGCTAAAGTAATTGTAAGTATCGGTGCAGATTTTCTGGGCACCTGGCTTAGCTCTGTTGAGTATGCAAAAGGCTATTCAAAAGGAAGAAAGATCGATGAGAAGAATCCTTCCATGAGCAAGCATTACCAGTTCGAAGGTCATTTAAGTATGACTGGTTCTAATGCAGATGAACGTTTTACACATCGCCCATCTGAAACAGGTGCTGTAGCAGTTGCTTTATTAGCGGCTGTTGGTGGTTCAGTTACTGCGCCAACAATTGCAGATGCAAAATTGGCAGCAGGGATTAAAAAAGTAGCAGAAGATCTTAAAGCACACAATGGTCAATCATTAGTAGTGTGCGGAAGCAATGATAAAAATGTTCAGGTAGTTGTAAATGCCATCAATAGTGCAATAGGTGCAAATGGTACTACCATCGACTGGAGCAAACCTGTAAACTATCGCCAGGGTATAGACGCAGACATGGCACAGTTGATTACAGATATGGAAGCTGGCAGCGTTGGTACATTAATGGTGTATGGTGCAAATCCTGCTTACACTCATCCTGATGCAGAGAAATTCAAAGCAGCGTTGAAAAAAGTAAGAGTTACTGTTTCTTTCAATGAAAAAATGGATGAAACAACCGAACTCTGCGAATACATTTTACCAACACATCATTACTTAGAAAGTTGGGGAGATGCGGAAGCTAAAACGGGTGTAGTTAGTTTCCTTCAGCCTACTATTTATCCTTTGTTTAAAACTCGTCCTTACCAAACTTCATTATTAAAATGGAGTTTACCTGCCGGACAGGTAGGTGGTGCTACTCAGGATTACGATACTTATTTCAAAGAATACTGGAATACTAAACTGGGTGCTGATGGATTTAATAAAGCATTACAGGATGGAGTAAAAGAGGAAGCACCTGCAGCAGCTGGCGCCGGTTCATATGGCGGTGGTGGTGTTGCAGAAGCAGCATCAGCCATTGCTGGTTATAAAAAAGGAACAGGTGTAGAAGTTGTATTATACCAAAAAGTTTCTATTGGCTCAGGTTCACAAGCTGGTAACCCATGGTTACAGGAACTACCTGACCCGGTAACTAAAGCTACCTGGGACAACTATGCATTGATCTCTATGGCGAAAGCCAAAGAGTTAGGAATTAAGTTAGATACTGATTACGAATATTATCCTGGAAAACCTGTTATTAAGGTAACAGTTGGCAAAAAAGAAGTTGAATTGCCAATTCTTGTTATTCCGGGTATGAATGCCGATACCATTGCCATTGCTGTTGGTTATGGAAGAAATGAAGGCTTAGGCAAAACGGCATTTGGTGCAGGTAAAAATGTTTATCCATTTACCTCGTACAATGGCACCACGGTTGACAACTTTGCAATTGGAGCAGTTGTTGAAAACCTGAAGAGAAAAGAAAAAATTGCACAAACGCAAATACATAACTCTTACGAAGACCGTGAAGAAGTAGTAAGAGAAACAACATTGGCCTCTTTTAAAAAGCATCCGAATGTTATTCCTGAATGGAAGCAACATTTGAAAGAAGCATTTTATAAAAATGCGAATGATGATTTCCGCCAGGCCACATTATATCCGCAGCATGAACAGCCGGGTATCAAATGGGGAATGAGTATTGACATGAATGCATGTTTTGGTTGTGGTGCTTGCGTAGTGGCTTGTCATGCAGAAAATAACGTACCGGTTGTTGGTAAAAGCGAAGTATTGCGTTACCACGATATGCACTGGTTACGTATCGACCGCTACTTCATCAGCGATAAAGAAAATCCAGACAATTTAAAAGGTGTGGTATTCCAACCGATGATGTGTCAGCATTGTGATAATGCACCTTGTGAGAATGTTTGTCCGGTAGCTGCTACTAACCATAGTGCAGAAGGATTGAATCAAATGACGTATAACCGTTGTATAGGTACAAGATATTGCGCCAATAACTGTCCGTTTAAAGTACGTCGCTTTAACTGGTCTGATTATACAGGCGCCGATAGTTTCCCTAATAACCAGGATCAGCAGATTGTAGGTAAATT
>LNFJ01000195.1 GCA_001464625.1 Bacteroidia bacterium Ga0077558
ACGTAAACTTGTGTGGATGCATTTTCTTTTTTTGTTCTAAACTCACAGTACTCATATATCGAATTCAAAAAAACAAAATTAAAAAGTCGAAAATCCAACTGATATATCAGACTCCCCTTTTTACTTATCAAACTTTACTTAATAACATCGCTAACATTACAACTGGCAAATACATATAACTTCCAAACATCACTTGTCTTGCCGAACCCACATCCATATTTTTATACAAAGTCACACATCTTCCAATCATAAATAAGTTTGCAAATCCTATCAACACTAAACTTATTATTCCTTGTACATCATCATAGCTACACATTCCTATAAAATACGGAGCCAGTGTAACCGGAATCAATAACAGCGAATACATAATCGTTTGCAACGCTGTAAATTTTGTTGGTCCTTTATCTGCGGGCAACAACTTAAACCCTGCTGTTGAGTAATCTTTGTGTGCCACCCAGGCAATAGCCCAAAAATGGGGAAATTGCCAAAAGAATTGAAACGCAAACAATACCCAACCACCAATGCCCAGGTTATTATCACCTGCGGCCCAACCGATCAAACAAGGTAAAGCTCCCGGCACAGCACCTACTAACACCGCTATTGAATTTACTTTCTTCAATGGTGTATAAATAAATGCGTACAGGAATAAACTAAACGCTGCTAAACCTGCTGCCAGCCAGTTGAAATAATTTCCTAAAATAAATACACCGAGTGCTCCGGTTGCAATGGAAAAAATCCATCCTTCTGTTACACTCATTCTGCCTGATGCTACGGGGCGACTTGCCGTCCGCTTCATCAATGCATCGGTATCTTTTTCAACTACCTGGTTGATGGCATTCGCACTGCCTGTTACCAACATCCCACCTGCAAAGAGCAATAGTATCATCATCCAACGGTTCCTCACATAATCATCCGAACCTTGTGTCAGCAGAAAACTAATAACACTGCTGAACACCACCATGATACTCAGCGAAGGCTTCATTAACTGTAAATAGTCCTTGATCTTCTTCATTCAGCCACCTCTTTACTACTATGAACCCAGTTGCGTCGCACACTTCATCGTTCTGTGCACTTCTGAGCCTGTCAAAATATCCCCTCTTTGCAACGCCCCATTCACCATTCACTAATGCTTACTCTCATTCTCACCAATCGGTTCTGTTTGCGGAATAAAATCCCTTCCGTCTTTTGCATAATCATAAGCCCAACGATGCACTTCAGGAATTTCTCCATCCCAGTTACCGTGACCCGGACGAAGTGGTGTAGTCCACTCCAATGTATTTGCACCCCATGGGTTTAGATTTGTTACTTTTCTTCCTTTGAAAATAGAATAGAAGAAATTAAACACAAACATTAACTGTACTGCAAATACTATGATAGAAACAATAGTGATCATTTTATCCAGCTCAGGGAAATCATTAAATGATACCCATCCTCTTTTATCTAAATAACGGCGTGGAATACCCGCAAGACCCTGGTAATGCATTGGCCAGAAGATCAGGTAAGATCCGATCATAGTTACCCAAAAGTGGATATAGCCTAATGTGCTATTTAAATAGCGACCAAACATTTTTGGAAACCAATGATAGATACCAGCAAACATTCCAAACATAGAAGCTACTCCCATTACAATGTGGAAGTGTGCTACCACAAACATGGTATCATGCAAGTGAATATCAATAGTTGAATTACCCAGGAAGATACCGGTTAAACCACCAGAGATGAATAAGCTTACAAAGCCAATGGCAAATAATGTGGCCGGCGTGAAGCGAATATTACCTCTCCACAATGTGGTTAGCCAGTTAAATACTTTAATGGCTGAAGGCACCGCAATTAATAGAGTAAGTAATACGAATATGGAACCGAGGAATGGATTCAACCCTGTAACAAACATGTGGTGAGCCCAAACCAGGAATGCAAGAATTGTAATAGCGAATAAAGAACCTAGCATTGCCATATAACCAAAGATTGGTTTGCGGCTATTTACGGAAAGAATCTCTGATACCATTCCCATTGCTGGTAATAAGATGATGTATACCTCCGGGTGACCTAAGAACCAGAATAAATGCTGGAACAAAATAGCACTACCACCTTCGTTAGCTAATATTTCACCATTTACAACTATGTCGCTCAGGTAGAAACTTGTACCAAGGTTACGGTCGAACAACAATAATATTAAACCAGATAACAATACCGGGAATGATAATACGCCTAATACCGCAGTAAAGAATAATGCCCAGATAGTTAATGGCATTCTGGTCATACTCATACCTTTTGTACGAAGGTTAAGTATAGTAGAAATATAATTCAAGCCGCCCAATAGTGAAGACACAACGAATAAAGCCATACTAACGATCCATAAATCCATACCCAGCTTAGAGCCGGAAGATGCTTGCCCCAATGCACTCAGCGGTGGATACACCGTCCAACCTCCAGATGCAGGTCCTGTTGAAATAAACAATGATGAAATCATAACCACACTGGCTAAGAAGAAGAACCAGTAAGAAAGCATATTCAAAAATGGAGAAGCCATATCTCTTGCTCCGATCTGTAGTGGAATTAAAAAGTTGGCGAAGGTTCCGCTCAATCCGGCTGTTAATACAAAGAATACCAACACCGTTCCGTGCATAGTAATTAATGCATAATAAAATTCGGGCTGTATCTGTCCGCCTTTAGCCCAGTTACCGAAAAATGTTTCCAGTATCGGGAAGCTTTGACCCGGATAACCTAATTGCAAACGAAATAGTACAGAAAATAAACCACCAACGATAGCCCAAATAATACCTGTTATTAAAAACTGTTTGGCAATGGTCTTGTGATCCATGCTAAAGATGTACTTAGAAACAAATGTTTCTTTATGATGGCCGTGTGAATGAGCATCATGATGCTCCACATGTGCTGCTCCTGAGTGTACATTTATTGCTTCGCTCATATTCTTTTGTTTTGCCTCCATTCCGTGAAAGGAGGATTTCAAATTCTTTTATTTATTCAACTGCCGCTACCGGCATTAATTAATTACCATTTACTACAGCGGCAACTGGTTGTTTTGCTGCTGTATCAACTTTTGCTTTTGGATCTTTATCAGGATTAGCAACAAAATACTGAGGCTTCTTTTGTGCCATCCATGCGTCAAACTCTTCCTGTGTTTCTACAACAATTACACCTCTCATACTCCAGTGACCTTGTCCGCACATCTGATCACATGAAATTTCATAGGTGAAGTTTGGCTTGCCAGTTTTCTCAATCATTTCTTTAGTTGTAAATCGGGGAGTAAACCACATTGTTGTGGGTGTACCCGGTACTGCGTCCATCTTCATTCTAAAATGAGCAAGACCCACATCATGTATCACATCCTTTGCACCTATCACTAATTTCACTGGTTTGTTTACCACCAGGTGCATTTCCTGCTCCATAAATACATCATCATGGTTGGCTTCATCTTCCCAAAGCTGACCTGCAGGATTATTATTGGCAGGATCCACTTTTTTGAAATACTTTTTACCCAGTATTCCATCTTTGCCCGGATAACGAAACTCCCAGCCAAACTGCTTTCCTACTACTTCCACCACCATAGAATTTTTTGGAGCATCACCAGTTATTTTAAACCAATAAAACAATCCAAATCCAACTAGTATGGTTAATGTAATAGCAGGTATTACGGTCCAGATCAACTCTAATTTATTATTGTGCGGATAGTAGAAAGCTTTTCTTTTATCAGACTCCTGATATTTGTAAGAGAACCAGAATAAAGCAACTTGGGTAATTACAAACACAATACCTGTCAGTGCAATAGTGATATAGAGCATTCTGTCAATCAAAATACCATGATCAGAAGCTGGCTCACCTAAAATTTTTCCTTTCAATTGCTCGTTGCAATAGTACACACCGATCAAGCCAATGATCAAGAATGCCAATAACATAAAAGCATTCACCTTATTGGTTTGCTTTCTGGCTCTTTCTTCACCACGTAATACGGCCACATATTCGCTGGCTTTGGCAATCTGAAACGTTATCAAACCTATAATTCAGTTTTTCTATCTTATTTACTTGTCAACTTTTATTCTTGTTCAATTAAGTATGGTGTATCACACTTTCTTTTATAAAAGGGTGATTTTTTGCAAGCAGTGGCGACTTACTTAATGCTCTGCCTGTTAAAAACATGATCAGCCCTACAAAACCTAATGCAACACCGAAATCCCATAACATCATTGGCACTTTATCTTTTTGATGACCCGGGAACACCATTTGGAAGAAGTCCAACCAGTGACCGAAAATGATCAGCAATGCCATAAATGTTACCGTAGTATAATTTCTCTTGGCCCCTCTTCTCATTAATATTAACAACGGAGCAAGGAAATTGATTATAAACATTAGCCAAAAAATTCCGCTATATATTCCTTGTGCTCTTGGTTTGAAATAAGTTGTTTCTTCCGG
>LNFJ01000196.1 GCA_001464625.1 Bacteroidia bacterium Ga0077558
ACGAGCTGCTCATTTACGGTAACAATAACAGATGCGTTACTACCAACCATAACAGCGCAGCCGGTGAACAGAACAGTATGTGCCGGAACAACAGCCACCTTTAGTGTAACAGCAGTAACAGCACCAACAGCAGGTGGTCCGTTAGCGTACCAGTGGCAGCAGTGGAATGGTACGGCGTGGGTAAATGCAGCGGGAGTATCAACAGGATCAACCTATTCAGTAGCGGGAACCACGCAGAGTATGAATACGAATACATTCCGTGTAGTTATAACAGGCTTGTGTTCTGTAGTAAACTCATCAGCGGCGACATTGTTTGTAAATGCGTTGCCAACGATAAGTCTTTCATCGTCGATCAACTCACCGGTGTTAATACCAGGTCAGGTAACAAATATCATAGCGAATGTGAACCCGACAGGCGGAACGTTTGCGTGGTTTAAGAATGGAGCACCGAGAGTACCGACAGTAACTACGGGTACGCTATCGAATCTTACAGTAGATGATGCAGGAACGTACAGGGCGACGTACACAGATCCGAATGGTTGTGTAGCGACATCAGCGGATCTTGTAATAAGTGCAGAGGTAACGGACAGATTGTTTGTAGCACCGAATCCGAACTTTGGCCAGTTCTGGGTAAGGTATTATAACCAGACAGGGGAGTCGTTAACGGTAGTGGTGTTTGACAGTAAGGGCAGAAGAGTGCACCAGCAGCAATCAGCAACTGGTCTTGCGTACACGAGAATAGATGTGGATATGGGAATCCAGGCAGCTGGTATCTATGTGGTAGAGTTAAGAGGTACGGGCGGCAGACTGCTGGGTCGTAAACAGATGATAGTAGCACAACGCTAAATAGAAGAAGAGGCGAAAGACTGAACAAAATACAAAGCCATCCCGAAACTTACGGGATGGCTTTTTTATTGGAGAGATAATACAACCATTACTTTAAAACTGATTGGCGGAATTAGTAAATCAGAGAACACCAGGAATAAAATATCCTGAATTATATAGTATGTCAGAACATAAGGAAGAATACTACTACTTGTATTCGCCATATACTTCTCTTAGTGTGTCGGCTATTTCGCCAAGTGTACATTTGTTTTCCACTGCCTCCACTACGACCGGCATGATGTTTTCGCCGCTGGTGGCTTTATCATTTAGTAATTGTAATAATTGGTCGCATTTTGAATGGCTGCGGTTGGATTTTAGCCTGGTGATTTTTTCTGTTTGCACTGTTCTGATGCTGTCATCAATTTTAAAACCAGGAATTGCCGATTCAATATCTACCTGAAATTTATTTACACCCACAATAATTTTTTCACCGGTCTCAATATTTTTTTGATACTCGTAAGCACTTCGGGCAATTTCGTTTTGGATAAAACCTTGTTCTATTGCGGAAACACTTCCGCCCATGGCATCAATTTTTTCAATCAGTTTCCAGGCTGCTGTTTCTACTTCGTTGGTAAGTGACTCAACAAAATAGGAACCAGCCAACGGATCAACCGTATCTGGTGCACCACTTTCAAAAGCAATAATTTGTTGTGTTCGTAATGCAATTCTTGCTGCTTCTTCGGTAGGCAAACTTAATGCTTCATCATAACCATTCGTATGCAAGGACTGTGTTCCTCCAAGAACCGCAGCTAATGTTTGCACCGTAACTCTTGAAATATTATTCAACGGCTGTTGTGCTGTAAGTGTGCTGCCACCTGTTTGAGTATGGAAACGAAGCATCATTGCTTTCGGATCAGTAGCTCCAAGGTCTTTCATTATTTTAGCCCACATTTTTCTTGCGGCTCTGAACTTTGCTACTTCTTCAAATAAGTTGTTATGTGCATTGAAAAAGAAGGAAAGGCGTTTGCCAAATACATTTATATCAAGACCTTTTTTAAGTGCAGCTTCCACATATGCTTTTCCATTACTTAATGTAAAAGCAATTTCCTGTACAGCCGTACTGCCAGCTTCTCTTATGTGATAACCTGAAATGGATATCGTATTCCACTTTGGAACTTCCTGGCTACACCATTCAAAAATATCCGTGATGATGCGCATGGAAGGTTTTGGAGGATAGATATATGTTCCCCTTGCTGCATATTCTTTTAAAATATCATTTTGTATGGTGCCGGTAATTTTTTTTAGATCAGCGCCTTGTTGTTTTGCAAGAGCCACATAAAAAGCAAGTAGAATATAACTAGTTGCATTGATTGTCATGGAAGTACTTACTTCTTCCAATTTTATTCCATTGAATAAAGTTTGTATGTCTTCTAGTGAATCAATTGCAACACCAACCTTGCCAACTTCGCCTTCTGCTAATGGATGATCACTGTCATAACCAATTTGTGTTGGTAAATCAAATGCAACACTTAAGCCGTTAACACCTTGTGATAATAAATAGTGGTATCGTTTGTTGCTTTCTTCAGCGGTGGAAAATCCGGCATACTGACGCATGGTCCAAAGCTTACCACGATACATATCAGGTTGCACACCTCTTGTAAATGGAAACTCGCCGGGAATTTCTGTAGCTGATATGGGAATATCAGCAGCATTATACAGCGACTTTATTTTAATGCCTGAATCAGTATATTTTTTTGAATTGCTCATTTCATTAGTTTCTTGGCTTCGTGGTTAAGTGCTTGTGAAACCATTTCATGCAAAGCACCACCCGGTTGTGCCATTAACACCTCTAATATCTTTTTATTCAGGTCAACAGCTGATGCATCAAGCGGCAAACTTGCAGCCACCTGTTGAACCACCATAATATTTTGTTCTTTTAAGTTTCGAACAGAATCCCAGCTCAATTGGCTTACATATAATTGCTGTGTGCTGTTATATTCAAACTCTTGTTTTATATTTTCAGTTAATATGAGTTTCATCTCTTGTGCCGAAATACCAGGTTGGTTTAAACGGCTGATCAGGTTGGGCAGCGCAATTCTTTCAGTTAGTAAAACTAATCTTTCATAAGCCTGTAAACGTAAAGGAGTGCTTTCAAATTTATCACTGGTTGTGTCTGTAACTGCCACAGCAGGCTTTCTCAAAAAAGCAATTACGGCAAGAATAATGGCAAGGGAAGAAAGAATAATACTTACAACAGGTAAATCCATAGGTTATTTTTTATTTGAGTAAGGCAAAAATAGGGATAATAGCCTGTTAATTTCCGCACTTCGAAAAGGGTAATTTATTACCTGATGAAAAGATTATTTATTTTTGCAGTATGGAAATAACATCAATAATACCTGTTACGTTAACTGCCGGAGCAATTACCGAAATCAGAAAACTGATGGCAGCTGATGGATTTGATAAAACGCAAGTGTTACGAGTAGGAGTGAAGGGTGGTGGTTGTTCAGGGATGACTTATATTCTTGGCTTTGATCATAAGACCGATAAGGACCAGGAATTTGTAATTGATGGAATTGATTGTGTTATGGATAAATCTCATGAAATTTATCTTTTAGGAATGCAGGTGGATTGGCAAGATGGATTGAATAACCGGGGCTTTACTTTTAAAAATCCTAATGCAAGTGCTACTTGCGGTTGCGGAACTTCGTTTGCTGTTTAATGAACTAATTACACACCAAGGCTTTTATATATTTCGCCCAGTATTTCTTTATTATTGGCAAGTACTAAAAGTTTATCACCTTCTTCCAGCACCGAAGAGCCATTAGGCTGAATATACTTTCCGTCTCTTACCAGTAATACAATCATTGTAGGTTTGGGTAATTTAATTTTTACAATCGGCTTACCAACAGCTATGCTGTCTCCCGGAAGAATTATTTCAACAAACTCTGATTGGATACTATCATAGAGCTCCATATCTAATGAAGTCATTTTTTTAGCTTTCTTCGGAACTATTACTTTCAACCATTTTGCCGCCAACGGAAGGGTAGAGCCTTGTAATAAAACAGAGGAGGCAGAAATGAAAAATACTAAATGGAAAATAGTATCAGCTTTTGTAATGCCTGCAATTAGAGGATAGGTTGCGAAAACAATTGGTACAGCTCCTCTTAGCCCTACCCAGGAAATAAAAAGCCGTTCTCTAAGTTTCATCTTAAAGAAAGCCAAAGCAATAAAAACACCAATAGGTCTTGCAACGAACATCAGTACCAATGCTATTAACATACCGGTGCCAGCAATCGGCGCAATGCCTGAAGGAAATACTAATAATCCTAGCGTAAGGAACATTACAATTTGCATGAGCCAGGCTTGTCCATCAAAAAATTTGACCGCACTTTTTTTATGAATGAAATTGCTGTTGCCCAGCACCATTGCAGAAATATACACGGCTAGAAATCCATTTCCACCGATAAGGTCAGTAAAAGCAAAAGTGAAAAAAATCATTGCCATTATCAACACGGGATAGAGTCCTTCTATTTCCAGTTTTACTTTGTTGATGGCAAATGTCATTAGTCTCCCCAATCCATAACCTAGTAGACCGCCAATTACCATTTGTTTAATGAAATCAAAAATTAATTTGGCTATGCTGGCATCCCCATTTAATACCAGGTAAGTAAAGCTGATAGTAAGAATGTACGCCATCGGATCATTGCTACCACTTTCCAATTCCAGCAGTGGCCGGATATTCCCTTTTAGTCCGATACTTCTTGTACGAAGAATAGAAAATACAGCTGCCGCATCAGTAGATGATACAATGGAGCCAAGCAATAAGCCTTCTAATAAAGTAAAATCTGTGATAAGATGTACAAATATGCCAATTGTGGCTGCTGTAAAAATTACAC
Organism: Bacteroidia bacterium Ga0077558; assembly: GCA_001464625.1. GTDB lineage: Bacteria > Bacteroidota > Bacteroidia > Chitinophagales > Chitinophagaceae > JJ008. The sequence goes on from LNFJ01000196.1 coordinate 4,725, forward strand.
CTATTGTGGATAGTGAAATGCCATGACGTAAAACAGGTTTCACACTTTCCCATCGGGTATCCATACCACCGGAAAATAAAATGAAGTTCAAAGCAACTATACCCAATAGCTGTGTTATATGTGCGTCATCGAAATATATGCCACCAATTCCTTCGGAGCCAGCCAGCATTCCGATAAGCAAAAAAAGAATAAGTGTAGGAATGCCTAGTTTAAATGAAGTTTTACTTGCAAGAATACTGGCAATGAGTAATAAAGAGCAAACGAGTATGATATGTTCTGCAGAAAATATTCCCATACACTGTGATATATCGGAATATACAAAATTGCTCCTGTATGGCCCTGTCAAAATCAGGAAAAAATAAAAGCCCCTGCATGTTTTCAGGGGCTTTTAAGCTATAAGAATTTATTTTTTTAGCTCTTTGTATCTGTGGGAACTGTTTTTTCTCTTTCTGATGTTCCTAATTTTCTTGTTCCGCCAAGGTCAACAAGAATTGGTGCAGCCACGAATACAGAAGAATAAATACCTGTAATTACACCTATCAACATGGCAAATGCAAATCCTTTTGTAACCTCTCCACCTACCAAGAATAAGATAAGAAGAGTAAGGAACACTGTTAATGATGTCATAATAGTACGGCTCAATGTTTCATTGATCGCCCTGTTAATGATTTCACCTCTTGGTGCATTTGGCATAAGTTTACTGTCTTCACGAATACGGTCAAACACAATTACGGTATCATTCATCGAGAATCCTATCACTGTTAATATCGCCGCAATAAAATGCTGGTCAATTTCAAGCGGGAATGGAACGATATGTTTTGCAAATGAGAATACAATTAGGGTTACTAATACGTCGTGCAACAAAGCCACAATAGTACCCAATGAATATCTCCAGTCACGGAAACGAATAAAGATATACAGGAAGATTACCAACATGGCAAATAGGGTGGCTTTTACAGCACCTTTCTTTAAGTCATCTGAAATAGTAGGTAATACCTTTTTAGACTGCGGTACATATTTTTCTGTGTTGAACTGGTCGAAAGTCATTCCTTGCGGCAAATGGTTTTTTAATCCCTGCATCAATTTTGTCTTTACGATCGAGTCAGCTTCAGTACGACTGTCTTTGATCAGGTAAGAGGTAGTGATGTCTAATTTAGAATTATCACCGATCGTTTTAATGATAGGGTTATCTCCTTCAAAAGTGGCTTTCAAATCTTCTCTTACTTTTTCTACATCCACTTTATTATCAAACTGAACAGTATAGCTACGACCTCCGTTAAATTCAACTCCATAATCAAATCCATTAAAGAAAGCAGCAATTCCTAAACTTAATACGACAAATGAGATGACGTAGGCTACTTTACGATATTCAATGAACTTATATTTTGCATGTTTGAAAACACGACGGGATACACCAGTGAAATATTCAAGGTGACGTTTCTTGCTGGTAAACCATTCCGTAACCCAACGGCTAACAAGGATACCGCAGAACAATGAAAGCAGGATACCAATTATCTGTGTAGTTGCAAAACCTTTTACCGGGCCAAGACCAAAGTAGAAAAGGATAATGGCAGTTAAAAGGGTAGTGATGTGACCATCCAGTACAGGAGGTAACGAACGTCGATAACCATCGTTGATAGCCGGTAAATAACCTTTGCCTTTGGTAAGCTCTTCTTTGATACGTTCGTATATAATTACGTTCGTATCAACTGCCATACCAATGGTAAGTACCAAACCTGCAATACCGGGAGCTGTTAATGTGGCACCAAGACCTGCAAGAATACCTACTGTAAAAAGTAAGTTTAAGATCAATGCAATATTAGCAACCCATCCGCTGGTATTATAATATACCAACATCAGTAAGAAGATAACTACGAAGGAAATCAGGAAAGCCATTGTACCACCCCGAATAGCTTCTGCTCCAAGGGTAGGACCAACTTGCTGTTCCTGTACAATTTTAGCAGGTGCCGGAAGCTTACCAATTTTTAAAATATTAGCAAGGTCGGTTGCTTCTTGTTGTGTGTAGTTTCCTGAAATAGATGAAATTCCATTAGGAATTGCATTGATAACATTCGGTGCAGAGAAAACAACATTATCAAGAACGATTGCAATAGGTTTATTGTCATTTGGATTATTTGGGTCTCCAGCAGCATCCTCTGTCATTTTTTTCCAGATTACTGCGCCGAAGTTTTTCATTTCCATTTGTACTTCTACTTTGCCATACTGGTCAAAAGACATGTTGGCATTTGCAATTGCATCACCTTCCAGCTTGGCAGTAGGACGACCAAAAGTTTTTAGTGCATAAAGAGGTACTGCATCTGCAGTTTTTCCTTTTTGATCTTTAAAAGGAGTGCCGTAAGCCCAGGCTACATCAGCCGGGAAGTTTGCACGGAGTTCATCCAAATAGCCTCTAACTTTTGCAGTATCTCTTATTAGTACATTACCGATATATGGAGGAACTGAAACATTACCTGCTTCATCACGGCTTACACCTGCAAACTGAATGTATTTTTCGATGGTTGTTTGAGCAGTTAAATCTTCTGTGCTCTTAGCAACTGTATCACCTGTGTTAGCAATTTGTTCTGAAAGTATTTTAGATTTCCCTGATGTGTCACTTGTTTTAGCAACAGCTGAAGTATCTGTTTTTTTTGTGGTATCAACTTTGGCAGTTGAGTCTTTTTTATTGCCATACTTGGCATTGAAAAGTTCAACGGCTTTGTTCCAGCCAGATGCGTAATTATTGTCTTGCAGTGTATATACTTCCCAGAACTGAAGATTGGCAGTACTCTGTAAAAGTTTTCTAACTCTTTCTTTGTCTTTAATACCCGGAAGTTCTACGTTGATCAATTGTCTGTCGGGTAGTGCATTGATTGTTGGCTGTGCTACACCAAACTGGTCGATACGGGTACTTAACCTGTCGAACGTAACATCATATGCTGTTTTTGCCTCTTCCCGAACATAAGTTTCAACTTTGCTGTCGGTTGTATTGATGTCAATTTTACCAGAGCTGGCACCTGCAAACAAAGCAGCTAACGGTCTGTTAGCTTCCAGTTTTCTGTATTCCTGAATAAACAATGTAATGAAATCAGCATCGCTATTTGCTTTGCGGCTATCAGCATTTTTAAGTGCTGCTAAAAAGTTTGGATCTTTAGAATTGTTGGCGAGTGATTTCAACAAACCAGACATTTCCACTTCCAGCATTACATTCATTCCACCTTGCAAATCAAGACCGAGGTTCAACTCTTCTTCTTTTGATTTTTGGTAGCTCATAGCACCGTTGATGCCATACGTAAGTGTAACATCTTTTGTGCTGTCTTCTAAATAAGCCAATCTCGCCTCGTAAATTTTATCCAGCGTATCCTGGTATTTCATCTGCGTAGCTGCATCATTTGGATATTTTGCAGTAGCAGAGGGTAACGCATTTACATAAGACTTTGCTTGAGCTGCTAATTTCTTCTCGTGGTTTCTAACAAACCAGGTAAACGAAAGCTGATAGAGAGAGTAAATAATAAGCAGTACAGTAAAAAAGCGAACTAAACCTTTCAGTTGCATACAATGATTGATTTACAATTTTTAAGCCTTGCTCAATCCTAAAAAGGAAGAGAAGGCTTTACACAATTTTTTTAAGGACGGCAAAGATAGCTTTTTAGGATTAATTCCAACTATCTAAAAAAGGCCTCTTTCGGGCTGATTTTTAAAAACTTAACTGAAGGCAATATGTATCTTTGAAAGGCTATGATTCAGTTCAAAAAAGGCGGTTTTTGGGGTCTGCTTTTATTGGCGGGGCTTTTTAGCTGCGGTTACTCAGCTCAACTTCAAAAAGAGAACAATAACACCATAAAAATGAAGGAAATTGACAATTTTGGCCTAAAAAGTTCTTCCTCCGACACTTTAATAATTAAGCTATTAGAGCAAAACCCTCAACTTTTTAGCGAAGTGCTCAAGCATAAAGATGATTTAGGGATTCAAATTCTTTACACCCAAATCGACAGGGATAAAAAGAATAAGGAAGATAAAATCAAACTAACCGATTACAGCTATAATCTAAATCCTAATAATTACTTCTATCCTGCTTCAACCGTAAAACTTCCGGTAGCAATTTTGGCATTACAAAAGTTAAACGAGCTAAGAATTACCGGGCTTGATAAGAATACAACCATGATTACGGAAAGTGCCGGAGCTAGCCAATCTTCTGTAACAAATGATGCATCCGCCGCAGATGGACGACCTACCATTGCACATTACATTAAAAAAATATTGCTGGTGAGTGATAATGATGCATTCAACAGGCTGTATGAATTTTTAGGGCAGGAGTATATCAACAACTCACTGCATAAAATGGGTTATACTGATGCGCAGATTATTCACCGGTTAAGTGTTAGTCTTTCGGATGAAGAAAACAGGTATACAAATCCTATTCGTTTTATTGATACCGCTGGAAATATTGTTTATGATAAGCCTGCTGAAATAAGTAAGTTGTTATATACAGATAGAAATACCAAAATGGGTAAGGGCTATATGCGTGGTGGAGAGCTGGTAAATGAGCCTTTTGATTTTTCAAAAAAGAACATGTTGCTGTTATCGGAACTGCATCAAATTGTAAAAAGTATAATGTTCCCAATGTCAGTAAATAAGGAACAACGTTTCAATCTTACTGAGGATGATTATAATTTCTTGCGACTATATATGTCTATGCGTCCATCAGAATCAAAAACCCCGGTGTATGATTCAGGAGAATATTATGACAACTATGTAAAAATGGTTTACTATGGTTCAGAAAAAACAGCACCTGACCCGAATATCCGCATCTTCAATAAAACCGGAACAGCTTATGGGTTTTTAATTGATGCCTGCTACTTTGCGGATTTTACCAACCACATTGAATATATGTTGAGTGTAGTAATATATTGTAACAGTGATGGCATTTTTAATGATGATAAGTATGATTATAAAACTATCGGTTATCCTTTTTTAAAAAACCTGGGAAGAGTTATTT